>DATFRM010000364.1:0-22093 GCA_035263265.1 Actinomycetes bacterium | reverse complement strand
GCCGATCGAGTCGGAGGCCCTCGGGTAGGCCATCGCCGGACGGATGCCCAGCCGGTCGAGATCCCGGTGAAATCCGGACTCGTAGTGGCGGGCGATGTCCAGCGCGCTGCGGCCCTCGCGCCTGGCCTGGGCGAGCACCTTGTCCTCGCCGGTCGGATCGATGTCTGAGTCCTGGACCATGTGACCGACGTCGGTGATGTTCTGGATTGTTTGTACCGACAGGCCCTCGGTAGCGGCGACACGACCGACCAGGTCGCCGAGCAGGAACGTGCGCAGGTTTCCGACATGCGCGTCGCGGTACACGGTCGGGCCACAGCAGTACATCGCCAGCAGGCGGGACCGGCGCGGCTTGATGATCTCCACCGCGCGGGTGCGCGAGTCGTAGAGCCGCATGATGTCCAGCCTATTGCCGCGGACCGACAGGCATGCGCGGCCGTCCGGCCGGTGGACCGCTGTTGGGTGGCTGGCCGCGAATGCGGCAATCCGGCTTGGCGGTCGGCTCCGAATACCGCTGCAGACGCACTGCAGTCGCCGTGGAGGAGATCATGGCTCACAACGTCACTATCGCGACCCGGACCCCGAATCAGGTTCTGGGGACCGTGTTCGGCGCCGTCTACGTTCTGGTCGGTCTGGTGGGCTTCGCCGTTACCGGTGCCGGCGGGTTCGCTGCCCACGACGGCCACCACCTGCTGTTCTTCGAGGTCAACCCGCTGCACAACGTTGTGCACATCGGGATCGGTGCGCTCTTGTTCATGGCCGCCCGGAGGGGAGCGGCCACGGCCAAGGCGGTCAACAGTCTGGTCGGCGCGGTATACCTCGCCGTCGGCATCCTCGGGTTGTTCATCACCGCGAGTGAGCTGAACATCCTCGCGCTCAATCACCCGGACAACGTGCTGCATCTGGCCAGTGCACTGGTCCTCCTCGGGGTCGGCCGGGCTGCGAAGTAGCTGCCGCACGCCCGAGGGGCGGGAAGGATCCGAGTGCTAACCAGTGCTTGGCGAGCGGACTTACCGGAGCAAGTACCGCAATCCAGGCCGGTTACCCCTCGGATCCTTCCCGCTTGCCACACTCCACGCGGTCGGGAGCGATCCGGTACTGGTAGTCGTGGTGCCGGGTGAAGCCGAGCCGGTCGTAGAGCGCGAGTGCCGCCGCGTTGCCGGTTTGTACCTGCAGGTAGGCGCTATGTGCCGGGTCCGGTCCGGCGGTGGCCGCCAACGCGCAGAGTTCGCGGACGATGTGAGTACCCAGTCCGCGCCGCCGTACGGACTCGGCGACCTCTACCGCAGTGATCCCGATCCAGCCCGACCCGAGCGCGCCACGGGCGATCGCGAGCGGCTCGTCGCCGTCCCGGATCGACATGAACACCGGGTGGTCGGCCTGGACGAGCTGGCGTAGCGCCACCGGGGGCGGCGGGGCACCGCGGTAGCGGTACAGCCGCAGCCAGGTCGGGCTCGGCACCGCCTCCACGACCAGTACCGGTAGATCATCGCGATCGGGCACCGCGGCCAGCACAGCCGATATCGGCGCCGTCAGCACATGGTTGCGATCGCTGGTGGTCCAGCCGAGCTCGGCCAGCGCGCTGTCTAGCTCCGCGCACGCCGGCAGCGGCACCTGGAACCGCATCGGCAGCCCACGGTCCGCGTACCACCGGCGCACCCGGTCGAGCGCCGCGGCTAGCGGGAGCCCGGCATCACCCAGCGGGAGTACCGAGTTCGCCCGGCCCGTGAAACCCGCGCTGGCGCGCAGCAGCCAGCGTCCCAGCCAGCTGGACTCGAATCCTTTCCAGCCGCGGGAGGCGATCTCCTCGAGCTCCAGATCGTCGATCCCGGCGGCCGCGGTCTCGGCGCGGGCCTGTCGCTGGGGGGCTGGCGGAACCACCTTGCCGGCGACGACCAGATCCTCGGCAACGTCGACGATCGAGCCGTCCCGGCGCCGGATCCGCAGGATCCCATCGGCCCAACCGAGCAGCTCACCCACCACATCCCGATACCGTTCGCCGCTGATCGAGCGGACCGAGATTCTGGATCCGACGTCGGCGGGCCGGATCCGCACCACATATCCCGGCCTAGCCCGCATCGACTCCTCAACCCGGCTGGCGGAGGCATTCCGGTCACCGCGATACTAGTCCGCGTGGGTCTGCGTGCCTCGCAGCCTGCGGACGCCATATGAGGAGGAACGGACAGGTGACCTACGTCATCGCACTGCCCTGCGTCGACCTCAAAGACAAGGCCTGCATAGACGAATGCCCGGTGGACTGCATCTACGAGGGCAACCGAATGCTCTATATCCACCCGGACGAGTGCGTCGACTGCGGTGCCTGCGAGCCGGTGTGTCCGGTTGAAGCGATCTTCTATGAGGACGACACGCCGGAGCAGTGGAAGGAGTACTACAAGGCCAACGTCGAGTTCTTCGACGACCTCGGCTCGCCGGGCGGGGCATCCAAGCTCGGCTTGATCGACAAGGATCACCCGATAGTGGCCGCCCTCCCACCGCAGAGCCAGGACAACTGAGCCGGACGACAGGCATGACCAATGGCGACGCCGCATCGGGCGCGCCGCCGGCTTCGACGCTGGCCGGGGCACGGTCTGGTGCGTCGGCCCAAGCTGGCGCTGGAGCTGGATCGGGCGCCGCGGCCCGATCGAACCCTGCGCCGCGACCGGGCGCAGCGGCGCAGTCGGTTGCGGAGCTGCTTCCCGACTTCCCCTGGGACACGCTCGCGCCGTACGCAGCGGCCGCGGCCGCGCATCCGGACGGCATCGTGGACCTGTCCGTCGGCACCCCGGTCGACCCGGTGCCGGCGACCGTCCGGGCCGCGCTCGCTGCGGCCGCTGACTCGCCCGGCTATCCCCGCACCGGCGGAACTCCGGTCTTGCGCCGGGCGGCTGCCGACTGGCTGCGACGCGCGCACGGCGTGACGGTGAGCCCGGACGCGGTGCTACCGCTGATCGGCAGCAAGGAGTTCGTCGCCGGCCTTCCGTCGTGGCTGGGCGTGGACGCCCAGGATTGGGTGGCCTATCCGGAGCTTGCCTACCCGACCTACGAGGTGGGCGCGATCCTGGCCGGAGCGCAGACCGCGGCCACCGATCGGCTCGATGTGCTGGGCCCGGCACCGGTCCGGCTGATCTGGGTCAACTCTCCGTCGAACCCGACCGGGCGGGTGCTGTCCGCCGCGCAGTTGCGAACGATCGTGGACTGGGCCCGACCAAGGGGCACGATCGTGGCCAGCGACGAGTGCTACCTCGAGCTGGGCTGGGACCGGGACTCGCCGCCGGTGTCGGTCCTGCATCCCTCGGTATGCCGCGGCTCGCACGAAGGACTGCTCGCGGTCCATTCGCTATCCAAGCGGTCGAATCTGGCCGGCTATCGCGCGGGGTTCGTGACCGGGGATCCGGCGCTGGTCGCTGAACTGCTGGAGATCCGCAAGCACTCCGGTTTCATGGTGCCCGGCCCGGTCCAAGCGGCGATGGTCGCGGCGCTTGGCGACGACGAACACGTAGCCGAGCAACGGGAGCGCTACCGCTCCCGGCGGGCCGCGCTCTGGCCGGCATTCCGGGCGGCCGGGTTCCAGATCGAGCACTCGACGGCCGGGCTCTACCTCTGGGCGACCGCGGGCGAGGGGTGCTGGGACAGCGTGCGCCGGCTGGCCGACGTGGGCATCCTGGTCGCTCCCGGCTCGTTCTACGGCCCCGGCGGATCCCGGCATATCCGGATCGCCCTGACCGCGACCGATGAGCGGATCACCGCGGCGGTCGAGCGGCTGGCTCTGCTCTGACTACCGGCCCTTGCTCGTACCAGCGGCCTTGGTCAGACCACCGGCCCTGCTCTGACGGCCCGGCCCTACTCTGACGGCCCCGGCCCTGCTCCGACGGCCCGGCCCTGCTCTGACTAGCGGCTCGGGATCTCCTGAACCGACCACGCATTGCCATCCGGATCGGTGAAGAACACGAACCGGCCCCACGGGAAGTCCTGGATGTCCCCGACCTCGACGCCACTCTCGGCCAGCTGGCTGCGCGCCGCGGTGATGTCGGCGACGACGAGCTGCAGCCCGCGCAGCGACCCCGGCGGCGAGTCGACCATGCCCTTGCCGATGGCGATCGAACAGGCCGACCCGGGCGGCGTCAGCTGGACGAACCGGATCTCGTCGCTGACCACGTGGTCGTGATCGGCATTGAACCCGATCTGCTCGTAGAACGCCTTCGCGCGGTCCACATCGGAGACCGGTACCGCGACGAGCTCGAGCTTCCAGTCCATGGGCGTGCCCCTCCAGTTGATCCGATCGAGGGTCCGACCTTAGCCGGGGACACCGACAGATCAAGGCGCGGCTAGGCTCAGCCGACATGACCGATCCACCTGGTGCCCCCGGGACCGCCACCTCAGCGGCGACCACCGCCCGCGTCGCGAGTCCGATCGATCCGGTCATCGACGAGCTGTGGGCTCGCCGGGCCGATCTGAGCTCGGCCGATACCGAGGCGGCGAAGGCGGTCACGGCCGCGATCGACCTTCTCGACGCCGGCACTGCACGGGTTGCCCAGGTCGATCCGGGCACCGACGAGGTCATCGTGGACGAGCGGGCAAAGCGCGCGATCCTGCTGTCATTCGCGGTGCTCGGCATGACCGAATCGGCCGCCGGCAACTTCCGCTACCAGGATCGGATGCCGCTCAAGCGCCGGTTCGATGGGGTGCGGGTGGTGCCCGGCGCGATCGCCCGCTGGGGCGCGTACCTGGCGCCCGGGGTGGTGCTGATGCCCTCGTTCACCAATATCGGCGGCTACGTGGACGAAGGCACCATGGTCGACACCTGGGCCACGGTGGGCTCCTGCGCGCAGATCGGCAAGCGGGTACACCTGTCCGGCGGGGTCGGGATCGGCGGCGTGCTCGAGCCGCCGAACGCGGTCCCGGTCGTGATCGAGGGCGGCGCGCTGATCGGCAGCCGATCGATGATCATTGAGGGTGCTCGGGTCGGGCCGGGCGCGGTTGTCGGCGCCGGCGTGATTCTGTCCCGCTCGATGCCGGTCATCGACGCGGAGACCGGCGCGGAGCTGGGACGCGGCCGGATACCGCCGTGGTCGGTGGCCGTTTCCGGGACCAGGCCTCGGGAGTTCGGCGGCGGGACGTTCGGACTGCCCTGCGTGCTGGTGATCAAGCGGCTCACCGAGGGCGAACGGCACGACAAGGCGCAGCTGAACGACATCCTGCGCCGCCACGGGCTGTCGGTGTAGCCGCGATGGGTGCCCTGAACCTGTTCGCGGACCCGGTCGAGCTGACCGCCGCGGTGGTGGATATCGACTCGGTCAGCGGCAACGAGGCACAGCTGGCCGACGAGATCGACGCGGCGTTGCGGCCGGCGCCACATCTGCGGGTCGACCGGTTCGGCCAGTCGGTAGTGGCCAGGACCGCCCTCGGGCGGCCGGACCGAGTCGTCATAGCCGGGCACATCGATACCGTTCCGGCGGCCGGCAACCTGCCCTCCACGCGGGACGGCGACCGGCTGTACGGGCTGGGCGCGTGCGACATGAAGGGCGGCGTTGCGATCGCGCTCGGGCTGGCCGCGAGCCTGTCCGAGCCCACCCGGGACATCACCTACCTGTTCTACGAGGGTGAGGAGGTCGACTCCGAGCGCAACGGCCTCGGGCTGATCGCCGCCGCTCATCCCGACTGGCTGGCCGGCGACTTCGCGGTGCTGATGGAGCCGTCCAACGCCACCGTCGAGGGCGGCTGCCAGGGCACGATGCGGATCGAGGTCCGGACGTCCGGGGTACGCGCGCATTCAGCCCGCGCGTGGCGAGGCCACAACGCGATTCACGACGCCGGTACGGTCCTCGACCGGCTGCGCGCGTACCAAGCCCGGCGGGTAACGATCGACGGTCTGGAGTACCGGGAGGGGCTTAATGCGGTTGGGATCAGCGGCGGTGTCGCCGGCAACGTGATTCCGGACGAGTGCGTAGTGGCGATCAACTACCGCTTCGCGCCCGACCGCTCGGAGCAGGCGGCGCTCGCCCACCTACGGGACGTGTTCACCGGCTTCGAGGTGGTGTGCACCGACTCCGCGCGGGGTGCGCTGCCCGGACTGGACCGGCCGTCGGCGGCGGCGTTCGCCGCCGCCGTGGGAGGCCGGCCGCGGGCCAAGCTCGGCTGGACCGATGTCGCGCGGTTCAGCGCACTAGGTGTGCCGGCGGTCAACTTCGGGCCTGGCGACCCAGAGCTCGCTCACTCCAAGGGCGAGTATGTGGAGGTCGGTCAGATCTACCACTGTGCGGACCGGATGCGAGCTTGGCTTGCGGACTAGTCCCGGTCTATGACGGGGCCCGCCGCCGGCTATCGGGCCGCGCCCGGATCCAGGCGATCGGGCAGCCCGGGCGAGGTGGCCGCCGACTCGAGTTCGGCCAAGCCCTGACGCAGGGTCTCCAAGTTCTGGCTCACTTCGGCCAGCCCGGAGTCCGTGGCCGGGTCCAGACTCGGAGTCTGCATCGCGGCCGACACCTCGAGCAGCTTGGCGCGCACTTCCTCGGCTCCTAGATACGCGGACTCGATCCGGGACAGCAGCAGCTCGCGCCGCGACTGGAGCCGCTTCACGACGGCCTCTCGCTCGGATCGGGACTCGCGGGATCGGGTCGACCAGCCCGAATCCGCACGGAGCGTGCTCGTGGTGGCCTCCAGTGCGTTGTCGATCGCGTCGATCGCCGAGGCTAACCGGCGAGCCGAGTCGACCGCTGCGGCGGCGCCGGTGGATGCCTCCACCACCGACGAGCCGAGCGCGGTCCCGGCGAATGTCGGCACCATCTCGGCCAACCGTTCGGCTGCCGAAGCGAGCCGGTCCACGAGCATGGCCTGTACGGTGCCGCGCCGAACCGCCGGCGTTCCGGTGCCGACGTACTCGGATCCGTCTCCGGACAGGGCCTTGACCGCGCCGGCTACCGCCAGCATGGCCGCGCCCACCCCGAGTGCGGCCCCGACCGGGAGCTGGACGGCCCAGCCCACGCCGGCGCCGATGCCGCAGGTGAGCAGAACCCAGGGGTCGCGCAGTACCGACACTGCGCGAGCGCCCATCCGGCGCCGGATGCGCTGCTCGCGGGTGCGTTGCTGGCCAGTGCGAGCCATGAGCCTGAGTCTGTCCCTACTCCGCTAGAAGTTAGAGATCACTGCGGTGAAGATCCGTTCGATCGACGTCGGGTCGGTCGCGTCGTATGCGGCCGCGCGAGAAGCCTCGCTGATTTGGCGCAGCGTTTCCAGATCGGCGTCCTGGCCGTACGCGATCGAGAAGACTCGGACGGCGCCGGCCGAGTTCTCCGATACCTGGACCGCCCGGATCAGTCCGCTGAGATCCGTGTCCGGTGGATATTCGTTGCGCCCGTCGGTGAGCAGGACCACGGCGTTGATCCGATCTGGATCGGCGGTCGTCGACATCGCGCTGACCGCCTGCCTGGTGACCGCGTACAGCGGGGTGCCGTTCAGCGGGGTCAGATTTCCGATGGCTTGGCGAACCCGGTCCAGGTTCGGGCCGAGCGATGCGATAGGGGCGATCTCGGCATAGACGCCGGTGGGTCCCGGCAGGTCCGACGTGAACGCCCAGACGCCGACCTGGTCGTCCGGCGCGAAGTCGGCCAGCGCGTCCGCGGCCGCGGCCTTGGCGAGCTCGAGCTTGGACTGGCCGCCGGCCGAGCCCACCTGCTCGCCCATCGACCCCGACACGTCGATCACCAAGAGGACTCGCGCCCGCTTTCGGACTTCCGTCCAGATCTGGCGTACCTTGGCAAGCACTGGCGGCGCGGGCGGGCTCAGCTCCACCTTCGGCTGGTCGAGCAGGACCCCGCTAGTTTCCTGCAGGGCCGCGCCGGGCTTGCCCTTGGCATCACGGAACCCGGCGTCGGTGAACCGCTCCTGGGCCGGTTCGGTCAGCAGGTAGTCGAGGAAATCCTGGGCGGCAGCGCGCTTCTCCGCGGTCACCCACGGGGCGTCCAGGACCGCGTACGGGTTGTCGCTTGCCAGCGTGCCCTCAGCGGGGTACACGGCCGCCAGCGGGATCTTCGGTGGCTCGTGCTTGCCCGCGGTCTGCGGGTTGCCGGTGGGGTTGCCGGTGTTGTAGTCGAAGACCGACTTCTCTTCGACGGCGACCGCGCTCACGTACCCCAGACCCTGCCCGGCGTCGTCGGCGCGCTGCAGGTTGGCCAGGAAGGTCAGGGTGGTGTCGCCGTAATGCACAACACTGCCCTCGACCGCGGTGGCGAACGCGCGGATGTCCTTGTCGGCGAGATTCGCCTGGGTGAGGTCCGAGGACCGTCCGGTCGCGGCGACGAAGATGCCGACCGTCGCGGCCAGACCCGAGGTGGACAGCATCGGATTCGTCTTGCCGAGCTTGAACGCACCCCACTCGGGATGGTTCTTGCTGGCCCAGCCGTTCGGGGCCTGGGCAAGCTCGAGGACGTCGGCCCAGCCGATCTCGGCGTCCGGCCAGCCCAGCGCGCGTGCCATCGGCTCGGGCATGGCAAGGACGAGCGGGGTCCGTGCGATGCTCGGGTTCTCCTCGGCGAGCAAGCTCGGCTTGTCCGTGCGCGCCAGGTCCTCCTGGAGCAGACCGAGCCAGGTGCTGGCTGCCGGCGACCAGACGTCGGGCCGCGGGCCGTCGATGCCGTCATCCCAGCCGCGGGCGAGCGCTTCCTCGGCCCCACCGGATGCCTTCGTGGTCACCAGGATGTCCACGCACTTTCCGCCGACCGAGTGCCCGGCGTTCGCGTAGTCCTGTGCGATCGTCCCCAGCAGCCCGGCCTTCTCCGATGAGGCGGTGAGATTGACACCGATGCAGCCCTCACGCGGCCCACGCGGCGCCGCCGCCGAACCATCCGAATCGCCGCCACCACCGCCGGCGAACATCGAGCGCAGCACGAGAACGAGGATCAGGCCGGCCACTCCGGCGACGACTAACGGCAGCCGGTTCCTCGGCATCGGTTCCCCTTGGGTACACGCAGCGCAGCCTGATCCGGCCCGGGACGCTGTCGTCGAGCCCGGATCCGGTTGAGCGCCGCAAGCATATGGCTGATATCCGGCAAACGCGCAGATCGCGCACAGAGTGCCAGTACGGGCCGCCGCGGTCCGTTACGACCCGGCCGCCGCGGATAGCCTGATCGCTATGGGTGTCGAGTTCGTACCGCCGGACGATCAGGAGTCCGAGCCCGACAAGCCGGCCGAGAAACAGCGCGGTCCGGTCCGGCTGCGCCGCGACCAGGTCCAGACCACTACGACCGACCAGAGGCTGCTGGACACTCGTGGGCCGAGTGACTGGGTTCACGCCGATCCGTGGCGGGTGCTGCGGATCCAGTCGGAGTTCGTCGAGGGTTTCGGCATGCTCGCCGAGCTTGGTCCGGCGATCAGCATGTTCGGCTCGGCCCGCACCCCGCGGGGACACCCCGAGTACCAGGTCGCCGAACAGATTGGCCGCATGCTGGCCGTAACGGGATACGCGGTGATCACCGGCGGCGGACCGGGCACCATGGAGGCCGCCAACAAGGGCGCCTCCGAGGCCGGCGGGGTTTCGGTCGGACTCGGAATCGAGTTGCCGTTCGAGCAGGGCCTGAACGAGTGGGTCGACATCGGGATCAACTTCCGGTACTTCTTCGCCCGCAAGATGATGTTCGTGAAGTACGCGCAGGGCTTCGTCGTGCTCCCCGGCGGCTTCGGCACGCTCGACGAGCTGTTCGAGGCGCTCGTTCTCGTGCAGACGACCAAGGTGACCCGGTTCCCGGTCGTGCTGGTCGGCAGCGAGTACTGGAGCGGCCTGGTGGATTGGTTGACCAACACGATGGCGGTCGAGAAGAAGATCAATCCGGCGGATCTCGAGCTGTTCCAGGTCACCGACGATCCGGACGAGGTGGTTCGGATAATCAAGGCGTTCGGGGGGTAACTGCAGCGGGCATATGGTGCGGGCTGTGACAAGACGTGGCACGATCCGGATATCGGAGTCTGGCTAACCGCGGCGCCGGGCGCGGCACAGAGCAGGAAGCGAGCGGACTGTGTACTTCTTCCTCGCACTGGTGATCATCGCCGTGATCATCGCGATCGCGCTGATCGCCGCCGGTAGCACGGACTCGCTTGCGGAGGCTTACTCCGATCGCCGCTACCTGGAGTTGCCCGCGGAGCGCTCGCTCCGGCCAGCCGACCTGCAGGGCGTCCGGCTGGCGGTCGGGTTCCGCGGGTACCGGATGGACGAGGTCGATCATCTGCTCGATCGGCTGGCGTATGAGCTGGAGCTCAGGGACATTCGGATAGCCGAGCTCGAGTCGCCGGAGGCGGCGGTCGACGGCGGTGCGGACGCCGGCGGTGCGGACGCCAGCGAGCCGGAGGTAGTCGAGCGGGCTGGGCCATCGGCGGCGACATGACCGAGCGCGGCGTGCTGGTCGGTCCGGATGGGCTGGCCCGATGCTCCTGGGCTCTATCTGCGCCCGACTACCTGCCCTACCACGACACCGAGTGGGGCCGACCGCTGCACGGCGACGACCTGCTGTACGAGCGGATGACGTTGGAGTCGTTCCAGTCCGGGCTGTCCTGGCTGACCATCTTGCGCAAGCGGGAGAACTTCCGAGCGGCGTTCGATCGGTTCTCGATCACGGCAGTCGCCGACTACCAGCAGCGAGACGTCGACCGCCTGCTCGCCGATGCCGGCATCGTCCGGAATCGAGCCAAGATCGAGGCGGCGATCACCAACGCCAGGGCCGCGCTCGAACTGCCGGACGGTCTGGACGCGCTGCTGTGGTCATTCGCGCCGGAGCCCGCTCGGCGAGCCGCCGCGAGCACGCTGGCCGAGCTGCCGGCGAAGACCGCCGAGTCCATTGCGATGGCCAAGGCACTCAAGCGCAGCGGCTTTGTGTTCCTCGGTCCTACGACCTGCTACGCGATGATGCAAGCGGTCGGCATCGTCGACGATCACCTGGCCGGCTGCTACGCCAGCCGCGCCACCGCCAAAACCCCGATCGCCGAGACCCCGGCCGCCGAGACCCCGGCCGGCTGACGCGGGCCGCGCGCTATTGCGCGGCGAAAACCGGGCGCTCCTTCGCCACGAAGGCGGCGACCGCGTTGCGATGATCCGCGGTCTGCCCGGTCTCGGCCATCATCTGGCCCTCGAACTGCAGCGCTTCGGGCAGCGGGTGCGCGGCGGAGTAGGCGAGCGCCCGCTTGATCGCCGCGTACGCGAGCGTGGGTCCCGCTGCCAGCCGGCCGGCCAACTCGGCCGCCGCGGCCGCCAGCTCGTCGGCCGGCACCACGTGATGGGTGAGACCGAGCTCGAGTGCGGTCGCAGCCGGGATGGTCGAGGGCAGCATGAGCATCTCGACCGCTTTCCCGTAGCCGACCAGCCGCTGCAGGGTCCAGGTCGACCCGGTGTCGGCGGACAGCCCGATCGCCGAGAACGCAAGGTTGTAGGCGGCGCTGTCCGCGGTCAACCGGAAGTCGCACGCGAACGCGAGCGACGCGCCGGCGCCGGCGGCGATCCCGTTGACCGCCGCCACCACCGGCTTGGGCATCGTGGCCAGGCTGGTCGCGATCGGCGTGTAGTGCCGCGGCACCGTCTGCCAGATGTCCTCACCCGAAGACCGCTCCAGCAACTCGACGTGCTCCTTGAGGTCCTGGCCGGCGCAGAACGCACGCCCGGTGCCGGTGAGTACGACTGCCCGGACCCCGGGGTCGCTCCCGGCCTCCGCCAGCGCGTCCCGCAGCGCCTCCTTGAGCTCGAGGTTGAGCGCGTTCATCGCGTCCGGCCGGTTCAGCGCCACGGTCGCGACGTGGTCGCTGTGGTCGTATCTGAGGACGTCGGTCACTTCTACTCCTCGGTGGAGTTGGCCAGGCAGGAGTCCACGAAGCGTACGGCGGCGGGGAGCAACCGCTGCGACTCGCCGTCGAAGAACGCGGCCGCCTTGCCACCCGGCCAGTCTTCGGGCAACAGCACCCGGGGGAGCCCGGGATCGCGGAACAGGAACTTGCGCCATTCATGGAGCAGCTCGCTGCGCACCGCGAACGCCTTCTCGTCGTCCGGGTCGAGTCCGGCCCGGGCCGTCAGCAGTTGCGCGTCGACCAGCCAGCGCTCATAGCTGCGGCCGAGTCCCTCGAGATCCCACAGCCGGCGTACCAGGCCGACCGAGTCACCGTCGTGCTCGGCGCTGAACCGTTCCGCTCGGGCGCCCTCGGCCTCGAGCAGCGCGTCGACCTCCGGTGAGCTGTGCGGCGCGATCCAGGTCGTCTCGTCCAGCGCGGCGTAGCCGAGGAACCGCAACGAGGCGCGCAACCGCTGGCGGGCCGACCGGTCGGCCACCTTGCTCATCACCAGGACGTGCCAGCGGCCGTCCCAGTCCTGGCTGCCAGTACGGTAGATGCGGGCCAGCGCGTCGTCGATCCGCAGGCCGGCCTTCGGCGTGAGCTCGTAGCCCGGTCCCTCCGGCAGCCGGACCGGATGCAGCCAGCCCTGACGCACCATCCGGGACACCGCGGTCCGAACCGCGGGCGCGGCGATGTCCAGTGGCGCGAGCAGGCGGACCAACGCGGCGATCGGCGCGGCACTACCTCGGGTCCGCAGATGGTCCCCGTAGACGTCGAAGAGGGCCGAACGCGCGTTCATGCGCCGAGTCTGCCGCCTGGTAGCGGTGATCGACTAGCTCCGGGCCGCATTGTTCCGACTGGAGATCGTTTCCTTCGTGCCCACGTAGCCGGAATAATGGTGCCCAGTTCGCCGCGCAGGCCATCCGGGCCAGGCAAGATCTGCGCGGAGAAGAGGAAGGGGAGCGAGCATGGCGGCCATGAAGCCGCGGACTGGCGACGGACCGCTCGAGGTCACCAAAGAGGGGCGCGGCATCGTCATGCGCGTCCCGCTCGAAGGTGGCGGGCGGTTGGTCGTCGAGCTGTCCAGCCAGGAGGCCAACGACCTTGGTGACGCGCTGAAGAACGCCGCCAAGTGATCGAAGATCCGGCGTCCGGCCGGACTCCGGATGGCGACCTGCGTATTCCGCGCCCACCGAGGACCTGATACATGCCAGTGCCCGAGCTCTCCCTCACCGACCGCCCGCTGACCGAGTCCGGAACGGCGGATGTCGCGGCGGCCGCCATGATTCCCGGCGAGAATGGCTCCCCGGCGATGCCCGGCCGGGGCGCCGCCGAGCTGGCTGCCGCACATGGGATCGACCTGACCGGCCTGCTTGCGCGGGTTCGGAAGACCGACGACGGCGGCGGCAAGCCGGGTGAGGTGATCACGGTTCCGCTGCCGGCCCGCACCGGCGACGATTCAGGCCCGGTTGAGCTTCTGCTGGTCGGCGTGGGCGATCGCTCCACCACCGCGTACCGGCGGGCTGGTGCCGCCGTGGCCAAACGCGTGACCGGGCGGCGGCAGGTGGCCAGTGCGGTCACCGATGGCAGCGAGCCGGCCGCGATGCGCGCGTTTGCCGAGGGTCTGGCGCTGGCCGCCTACTCGTACTCCCGCAAGTCCACGCCGGCCAAGCCGGCGTCGCAGCCCATCCAGGCCGCCACGCTGCACGTTGCGCCCGGCGACCCGGCTGGCCTGACCGAGCTCGAGGCCACTCTGGCCAGAGCCGCCACAGTGGCCCGGGCGGTGTACCTGGCCCGGGACCTCACCAACACCCCGTCGAACATCAAGGATCCGAGCTGGCTGGCCGATCGGGCGGCCGAGATCGCGGATCGGGCCGGCCTTTCGTTCCGGGTCTGGGATGAACAGCAGCTGGCCGCGGACGGCTTCGGCGGGCTGCTCGCGGTCGGCAGCGGCTCGACCAGGCCACCCAGGCTGATCCAACTGAGCTACGAGCCGGCGGACGCGGACGGCACCGAGCCGCACGTCGTACTGGCCGGCAAAGGCATCACGTTCGACTCCGGCGGGTTGAGCATCAAGCCGAACGAGGGCATGGTCGCGATGAAGGCCGATATGGCCGGTGGCGCCGCCGTCCTGGCCGTGCTCGGCGCTCTGCCCGACCTCGCGGTAAAGGTTCGGGTCACCGGCCTGGTCGCAGCCGCGGAAAACCTGCCGTCCGGGACCGCCTACCGGCCCGACGACGTGATCACGCAGTACGGCGGTACAACGGTGGAGGTCGTCAATACCGACGCCGAGGGTCGGCTGGTGCTGGCTGATGCGCTGGCCTATGCGGACCACAACCTGGACCCGACGGTACTGATCGACCTGGCCACCTTGACCGGAGCGGCCACGCTCGCGCTCAGCCGCAAGATCGGCGCGCTGTACGCCACCGACTCCGCGGAGCAGATCGCGGTCGCGTTGCTCCAAGCCGCGAACGAGGCCGGCGATCGGTTGTGGCGGATGCCGCTGATCGAGGACTACCGCGAGGCAATCGACTCGGAGATCGCCGACTTGTGCCACCTGTCGATGGACCGGCACATCAGCGGTGGCTCGATCACCGCGGCGCTGTTCCTGCGGGAGTTCACCGGCGGCCGGCCGTGGCTGCACCTGGACATAGCCGGACCGGGCAAGGTCGAGTCAGAGGAGTACGAGATAACCAAGGGCGGCACCGGGTTCGGCGTCCGGGGACTGCTGCACTGGCTCGGCTCAGATCGCCCGCTGCCCGCTCCGGCCTAGCCTTCGGCTCCGGCCCCGGTCGGGAACCTCGCCGTGGTCACCGACGTTGGGGCACCATGAAGGGGTGGGCGTTCTCGCTCGCCCTGAACGCGTGACTGGCCCGCCGGGAGGAGGTGGCGTGGTGGCCGACTCGCTGGACCGCGACAGTACCGGTCCACTGGATCTGCCACGCCCCCACGACTGGACTCCACCCAGCTGGGAGGATGTGGTTCGGACCCACTCCGCCCGGGTGTACCGGCTCGCGTACCGGCTCACCGGAAACCAGCACGACGCCGAGGACCTCACCCAGGAAGTCTTCGTCCGGGTCTTCCGGTCACTGGCGAACTACACGCCGGGTACGTTCGAGGGCTGGCTGCACCGGATCACCACCAACCTGTTCCTCGACACGGTTCGCCGCAAGCAGCGGATCAGGTTCGAGGGATTCCCGGACGATGCGCCGGAACGGCTGCCCGGCCGTGAGCCGTCGCCGGCCCAGGTGATCGACGAACGGTACTTCGAGGCTGATGTCCAGACGGCACTGGACGCGCTCCCGCCCGACTTCCGGGCCGCGGTGGTGCTGTGTGACATCGAGGGCCTGTCGTACGAGGAGGTCGCGGCAACGCTCGGGATCAAGCTCGGCACCGTGCGCAGCCGGATCCACCGCGGCCGTACCCAGCTCAAGGCGGCCCTGGAGCACCGGCTGCAGGACCGGCTCCGGACCGGTACGGCCAGTCCCTCCGAGTCGACCGGCAGAGCCGGCGACGCGGCGGTCAATCGGGGGGAGGAGGCATCATGACCCACCTGGGTGAGCGGATCAGCGCGCTGGTCGACGGCGAGCTCGACCACGCGGAACGCGATCGGATGCTCGGTCACGTCACCGACTGCCAGCCGTGCCGGAGCGAGCTCGACGCACTCCGGAAGATCAAGGCGAGGCTGGCCAGGTCCACCGGACCCGAGATGACCTCGATATTGCTCGACAAGCTGCTGGCGATGGCGGAGCCTGGCGGCCCGCTGCCGCCGGCGCGGCGGCCAGTGGCCGGCCCGAGCTACCCGATCGCGCCACCGCCGCGGAACGCGGCAACCGATGCCAGCGGCCGACCGGTCGCGGCACGTCCCGGCTCGACCGGGCCGGGTCGCCCGCACCGGCGTGGTGGCCGGCGCCGGTACGTCTACCTGACCAGTGCAAGCGCCCTCTCGGTGAGCTTGATCGCGCTCGGCACCGCGTTCGCGGCCGGCGATGCCGGCCGCGGTGGCGGACCACTGGTCAACCCGCCGGTGGATACCTTCCAGGTCGAGCACGCGCAGACCACTGGCGGTGTCCCGTTCACCGATCCGGCCAGTACTGTGATCTTCGGCGGTGGGTCCGGGCAGTCCGGGTTCGAGTTCGGCACCGGAGTCGGGAGCACGATCGGAATCTGGGGTCGATGAGGCGGTTCGGCTCGCTGCTGTGGGTCTCGGTGATCCTGGCGACCGGATCGGCCGGGATCGCGCTCCTTGCGCCACCGGCGACCGCGACCACTGGCGACCGTGCCGGCGCGCAACTGGACAACCGGGCGGCGCCAGGCAGCGACCCGACCGCGTTGTTGCTGGTCGAGCGCGCCGAGCGGGCCGCGTATACGGTGCCGTACTCCGGCGTGCGCTACTTGACGACCTGGTGCCCGCGCGGCACCACGAGCGCGATCGTTGAGATCCGCCACGTACCCGGAGTCGGCACCATGGTGCTGCCTCGTAGCACCGCCGCGGATCCCGCCGGCCACTCCCTGGTCGAGTCGACAGTCCCCCGGCCGATTACCGCGCCGGACACCAGCCAACCCGCCGCCGCTGGCCTGGTGACGCTGAATTACCAGGTCAACGTGGCCGGCAAGGAGTCGGTGGCCGGCCGTCGGGCGGCGGTGGTCGAGGTGCGGGAGCCGGGCACAGGTACGCTCGCCGCGCGGATGTGGCTGGATTCCGCGACCGCGCTAGTGCTACGCATGGACGTGTTCGACAGCACTGGAGCAGTGGTTCGGTCCGGCGGTTTCATCGCGATCAAGATCGAGCGACCGAAGGCCATCCCGCCGCTTCAGCCCAAGGCGGTTGAGCCGGCCGGGCTGGGCCAGGTGCGCAGCGCCGGCTGGACCGTACCGTCCGGGTTCCCGCACGCGATGCGGCTCTATGCTCTGCAAACGCTGACCGGCGAGTCCGGCGAGATCGTGCACGCCAGCTATTCCGACGGGTTGTCCACCGTGTCGGTGTTCGCCCAGCATGGGCGGCTGGATGTCGCGGCGCTCTCCGAATACACCAAGGTGCACCTCGGCGGTGCCGCAGTCTATGTATACGACGACAGCACCCCGCGGCGAGTGATGTGGGCCGCGGACGGCACGGTCTACACGATCCTCACCGACGCTCCGGACGAGACCATCGGATCCGTGCTCGCCGCGCTGCCGCGGGACACCGGGGACGGTGGCGTGGTGGCCCGGCTTGGCCGGGGGCTTTACCGGGTCGGGTCGTGGTTCAATCCGTTCGGCTAGACCCGACCCGGGGTGTCGGGCCTTACGACCGCGCGGTGAAATGGAAGCATGACCGACCGCACCAACGGTGACGACTCGACCGATCCGCCGGCCTGGTGGACCCCGAGATACGACAGCCCGCAGGCCTCGGCCGACGTGCCGCACCGGGCCGAACCGGACCGGGTGGAGCCGGACTGGGCCGAGCCGGACCGGGTGGACGAACGCACCTGGGATTGGGAGGTCGCTGAGTCGTCCCCACCGCCACGCCGCCGAGGAGGAGTCGCAGCAGCGGTCGTCACGGCGACGGTAGTCGCCTTACTGATCGGGGCAGCGGCCGGCGGGCTGGCCGGGTATTACGTGGCCGACCGGGAGAACAACCGGGTGCACGACTCCGGTGTCCGCCTGGACACGCCTCCGGCCCGAACGCTCGAGCGCGCCCCGGACAGCATCGCCGGCATCGCTGATGCGGTACTGCCCAGCGTGGTGAAGATCGAGGTGTCCGGGGCTGGTCAGGAGGGCACCGGCTCCGGCTTCGTGATCCGAGACGACGGCTACATCCTCACCAACAACCACGTCGTCGCCCCGGCGGCCGAGGGCGGCCGGCTGCAGGTGCGGTTCGGGGACGCCCGGCCGGTCGTCGCGAGCATCGTCGGGCGGGATCCGCGAACCGACCTCGCGGTGATCAAGGTGGTAGAGGGCGGGCTGAACGCGGTCGCGCTTGGCAACTCGGACGGTGTCGTAGTCGGCGATCCGGTGGTTGCGATCGGCTCGCCGCTCGGCCTGGCCGGCACGGTGACCTCCGGCATCGTCAGCGCGAAGAACCGGACGGTGATCGCCGGCGAGGCCGAGTCCGAGCAGTCCGCGTTCATCAGCGCGATCCAGACCGATGCGGCCATCAACCCGGGCAACTCCGGCGGCCCGTTGGTCGACTCCCGCGGCCAGGTCATCGGCGTCAACAGCGCGATCGCGACGCTGGGCGAGGGAATCGGTGGGGAGCAACCGGGCAGCATCGGGCTCGGCTTCGCAATCCCCATCAACGACGCCCGACGGATCGCTGAGCAGCTCATCGCGGACGGCAGAGCCGATCATGCGGCGATCGGCGTGGATCTGGACCTGGGGTTCGAAGACGGCGGTGCCCGGATCGCCGACGAGGGCAGCGAGCCGATCGCCGCGGGCGGTCCGGCCGAGCAGGCCGGGCTGCGTCCGGGGGACGTGATCGTGAAGGTGGACGATCGGGTGATCACCAGCCCGGGAGATCTGATCGTCGAGCTGGGTACGCACAGCCCGGGCGACACGGTCACTGTCACGTACCTGCGCGGCGGCGACCAGCAGCCTCCGGTCCAGGTCACGCTCGCCTCGTACGACCGGCTCAACGGCTGACGACCGTCGATGCGCGACCGGCCGGGCCGGTGACCGCAGAGCGCGGCGGACTAGTCTGGTCAGCGCCGGCCGGGCTGTCGCCGACGGCCGAGCAGCTAAACCGGACTGACGAGGATGCGGCGTGTTCGACATCGGCTTGTGGGAGATGGTGGCGATCGCCGTCATCGCGCTGCTGCTCTTCGGAGATCGCCTACCCGAGGTGGTCACCGATCTGGGCCGGTTGCTGCGGCAGCTGCGCCAGCTGGCCGCGGGCGCCCGCCGGGACCTTACCGAGGGCCTCGGGCCGGAGTTCGACGAGCTGCGCATGTCCGACCTCAACCCCCGCAACTTCGTCCGCAAGCACCTGCTCGACCCGATTGAGGATGGCGAGGGGTCCGAGTTCGGCGATCAGAGCGTTGTTCCCCGGCAGAAGGCAGCTCCGAGGCCGCCGGAGGAGCAGGAGCGGCCGCCGTACGACGTGGACGCGACCTGAGCGCAGGCCTGCGGGCGAGGGCTAGTGGGCGGCGACCGGGGTGAGGCCGAGCGACCGGCCGGCGAGCCCGCGGGCTCGGTTGCCGAGTTGGTCGGCAATCCGGACGAGTTCGGTGCCGGCCAGCGTGTCCGGCCGGTGCAGCGCGAACGGCTCGCCGATATCGGCGCCCTCGCGGAGCGCGACCTCGATCGGTACCTGACCGAGCAGCGGCACGTCGTAGCCCAGGGTCCGGGTCAGGCCGGCGGCAACCGCGGCGCCGCCACCGCTACCGAACACCTCGACCACCTCACCGCAGTGCGGGCACGGCAACCCGGACATGTTCTCGATCACACCGGCGACCTGCTGCTTGGTCTGCGCCGCGATGGAGCCGGCCCGCTCGGCCACCTCGGCCGCGGCTACCTGCGGCGTGGTCACGACCAGCACCTCGGTGCCCGGCAGCAGCTGAGCGACCGAGATCGCGATGTCGCCGGTACCCGGCGGCAGGTCGAGGAACAGTACGTCCAGGTCGCCCCAGTACACGTCGGCGAGGAACTGTTCGAGCGCGCGGTGCAGCATCGGTCCGCGCCAGACCACCGGCCGGTTGCCGCCGGTGAACATGCCGATCGAGATCACTCGGATCCCGTGCGCGGTCGGCGGCATGATCATGTCCTGAACCTTGGTCGGCAGTCCGGTGACCCCGAGCATCCGCGGCACCGAGTGTCCATAGATGTCCGCGTCAACCACGCCGACCGACAGCCCGGAGGCCGCCATCGTGGCCGCTAGGTTCACCGTTATCGACGACTTGCCGACGCCCCCCTTGCCAGAGGCGACCGCGTAAATCCGGGTAAGCGAGGACGGCTTGGCGAACGGGATGTCCCGGCTCGCCTGGGCGCCGCGCAACTGGGTTTGCAGCGTCTTGCGCTGCTCCTCAGTCATCACCCCGAGCACTACGTCGACGCCGGCGACGCCGTCGATCCGGCTTACCGCGTTGGTGACGTCGCGGGTCAGCGTCTCCTTGAGCGGGCAGCCCGCTACGGTCAGCAGGACCCCGACGCGGACCCGGCCGGCGCGGTCGATGTCGACCGAGTCGACCATGCCGAGCTCGGTGATGGGGCGGCGGATCTCGGGGTCGTTGACGGTGGCCAGTGCGGACTGGATCGCCTCGACGGCAGGTAGTGCGGTCACGCTGAGCATGCTACGTCGAGCCGCCGGGGCACCGAGCGGTCGGGCGGGCAGACCGGCTAGCTCCGGCGGCGGTGCCGGCGGGTCGCCTTGCCGATTACGAACGGGAGTCGGCCTCGGGTGGTGGCCGGGCTTTCGACCGGCGCCGCAGCCTGGCTCCCGGTCGGCATCGTGCCGGGCCGCTCCGTGACCAGTCCGGTCGGCTCCAGCCGGTAGATCTTGCTCTCCTGGCGCCAGCGCTCCGGTTGGTGCTCGCCGTCGGTGGCGTTGAGGCGCTTGCCGTGCAGGATCGACACCACGGTGGCCCACTCCTCGCCGTCCGGCACAACCTGGCGCGGTTTCGCCGTCCAGGTCACCAGCCTTCCGCCCTTGTCCTTGCTGCGCACCATGACGCTGACGGTCTGGACCGCATCAACGCCGGGCAACTGCTGCTCGCGTCCGCCGACTACCAGGTACCCCCCGCCGTCGTGCCAGACATGCCACAGCGGCCGAGGGGGCTCGTCGGCAACCGTGACCCAGATCAGGCCGGACTTGCGGGTCGCCTCTTCGACCAGCGCATCGAGCACCGCCTTCTGCATGGGTGCAGCCTCTCACGACATCATGGGCAGATGACCGGCGAGCGACTACCGGCGCTCACCGCACCGCCGCCAGTCCGCCACATCGCGGTCATGGCGGTGGGAGTCTTGGCGGTCGGCACGGCGGGACCACTGATCGCCGCGATGACCGTTCCGCCGCTGGCGATCGCGCTCTGGCGCAACCTGCTCGGGGCGGCCGCGACCGCGCCGCTGGTCGTGTTCCGCGTCGGCCGGCGGGCCGAGGTGGCCGCGCTCGGGCGCCGAGGTTGGGGGATCCTGCTGATCGCCGGTGTCCTGCTGGCCCTGCACTTCGCTACCTGGGTGCCCAGCGTCACGCTCACGTCGGTGGCCTCCTCGCTGGCGCTGGTGACCACTCAGCCGATCTGGGCGGCACTGCTGGCCCGGGCGGCCGGCCATGAGGTACCGCCTCGGGTCTGGGTCGGCATCGCGGTCGCGCTGACCGGTGTGCTCCTGCTCACCGGGATCGACTTCACCGTCTCGACCCAGGCGCTGCTCGGTGATGGGCTAGCGCTGCTCGGTGGTATTTTCTCCGCGGGCTATGTCACCGCCGGCGCGGAGTTGCGGCGCACCGTGAGCACGGCCACCTACACCACTCTGTGCTACTCGATATGCGCGATCCTGCTGCTGGCGGTCTGCCTAGTCGGCCGCCAACCGATAACCGGATACGGCGCTCGCGATTGGGCTTTGTTGCTGGCACTTACCATCGGTCCGCAATTGCTTGGTCACTCACTGTTCAATAGCCTGCTGCGCACCACAAGTCCCACCGTGATTTCCATGGTGTTGCTGTTCGAGGTTCCGGTGGGTGCGGTGATTGCCGCGTTCTGGCTCGGCCAGACGCCACCCGCGGCGGCCTTGCCAGCGGTGCTTTTGTTGCTGGTGGGGATCGGCGTCGTGGTCGGTGCCAGAACGCCGGCACAGGAGCCTTCCGTCCCGGTCGAGTAAGAGATATTTTCTCCCGCCGTGAGTACTTCTCCGGGCTCCGAATCCGTTCGTAACACAATGTTTCGACAGCTACCTGTGAGTGATGTATTGGCTCCCTCGGACGGAAGTCGGCACGGCCTCGGACAGGTATTTCGCCGCGCGGATTTGGTCATCCTCGGCATCGGCGTAATGATCGGCGCTGGCATCTTCAAGCTGGCCGGGGAGCAGGCGGGCACGATGTCCGGCCCCGGTGTGCTGTTCTCGTTCATGCTGGCCGGGCTGGTCTGCCTGCTGTGCGCGGCCGCCTATGCGGAGCTGTCGTCGGTGCTTCCGTCCGCCGGGTCGGCGTATTCGTTCACGTACGTCGCGTTCGGCGAGGTGTGGGCGTGGATCATCGGCTGGTCGCTGTTGCTGGAGATGGTGCTCGCGGCCGCGGCGGTGGCCCGGGTGTGGTCGACCTACCTGCTGCAGGCGCTGCAGGACTTGAATATCGAGGTGCCGGCGCGCGTCGCTCCGCACTTCG
>DATFRM010000363.1:0-4141 GCA_035263265.1 Actinomycetes bacterium | reverse complement strand
CACTGCGGATCGGGTAGCGGTACTCCCTGGTCTGCGGGTCGAACTCGTAACCGGGCGCGACGACTGCTGGTACCAAGGTCGCGGCTGCGGCGGCCGGCGCCTGCGCCGCGGCGGCCGGGACAGCCTCGCCAGCCTGAGCGGCGTGCACGTCGTCGCGGGTGATCGTCCCGTTCGGCCCGGTGGGCGCGACAGTACGCAGGTCCACGCCGAGGTCCTTGGCAAGCTTACGTACCGGCGGCTTGGCCAGCACGCTCACCGTCGCGACCGGCTCGGCCGGCGCCGCGGCCTGGGCCCGGGCCGCTGGAGCAACCGGCTCTGCCGGAGCCGGCGGGGCAGGAGCTGGGGCAGATGTCGGAGCGGCGGTGTCGGCCGGAGCGGGCGCGGCGGCTTCCTTCCGCGGTCTGCGCTTGGCCTCGACCGAGCGCGGGCCGTAGCCGACCAGCACCGAAGTACGGCCACCCGGCGCCGGACCGCCGATCAGGCCAGGCTCGACCGCCTCGTCGTCGGCCGGAACCGGGATCGTCGGCAGCATGTCATCGCGCGGCTTGGTCGGCTCCGCGTCGGTGATCGCGGCGGCCGCCGGCTCAGCAGCAGTATCCGCGGCGGCCGAAGCAGGAGCGGCAGCTGGCGCGGCCCCCGACGGGTCGGTGTCGATCGTGATGATCGGCTGCCCGACGTCGACCGTGGTCCCCTCGTTGAAGAGCAGCTCGCTCACCACACCCGCGAACGGGCTGGGCAACTCGACCGCCGCCTTCGCGGTCTCGATCTCTACGATGATCTGGTTGACCTTGACCTGGTCACCCGGCTGCACATACCACTTGAGGATCTCCGCCTCGGTGAGGCCCTCGCCCACGTCCGGCAGCTTGAACTGCTTCATGTCAGCCACGCTGGTCAGCCTCTCTCAGTACGCCAAAGCGCGGTCGACGGCGTCGAGTACCCGGTCGAGGTCCGGCAGGAACTCCTCCTCCACCCGGGACGGCGGATACGGCGTGTGCAGCCCACCGACCCGCAGTACCGGCGACTCGAGTGAGTAGAAGCACTTCTCACTCACCCGTGCGGCCACCTCGGCACCCGGACCGCCGAACACCGAAGCCTCGTGGACGACGATCAGCCGGCCGGTCTTGCGGACGGACTCGCAGACGGCGTCGATGTCCAGCGGGGAGATCGAGCGCAGGTCGATGACCTCGAGATCGCGGCCCTCATCCCCGGCCGCGGTGGCCGCATCGAGGCACACCTTGACCATCGGGCCGTACGCGACCAGCGTCGCGTCGGCACCGGGTCGGACCACCCGGGCGGCGTGCAGCGGGTCCGGCTCGATCGACTCGTCGAGCTCGGCCTTCTCCCAGTACCGCCGCTTCGGCTCGAGGAAGATCACCGGGTCGTCGGTCGCGATCGCCTGCTGGATCATCCAGTACCCGTCGATGGGGTTCGAGCAGGACACGACCCGCAGGCCCGCGGTCTGCATGAAGTAGCCCTCGGGCGACTCGCTGTGGTGCTCGACCGCGCCGATCCCGCCGCCGAACGGGATCCGGACCACGACCGGCAGCTTCACATGCCCGAGTGCGCGCGCGTGCATCTTGGCCAGTTGCGCGACGATCTGGTCGAAGGCCGGGTAGACGAAGCCGTCGAACTGGATCTCACAGACCGGCCGGTAGCCGCGCAGTGCCATCCCGATCGCGGTGCCGAGAATGCCCGCTTCGGCCAGCGGAGTGTCGATGACCCGGTCCTCGCCGAAGTCTTTCTGCAGCCCGTCGGTCACCCGGAATACGCCACCGAGTTTGCCGACGTCCTCGCCCATGATCAGTACCTTGGGATCCGCCTCCATAGCCTTGCGCATCCCCATGTTGAGGCCCTTGGCCAGCGTGATCTGTGCCATCTCAGGCCTCCTTCGCGTGCTCGAACGAATCGAGGTACGCGCCGAACGCCGCGCGCTCCTCGTCGACGAGTGGGTGGGATTCGGCGTACACATACTCGAACATCGACATCGGCGACGGATCGGGCATCTCCAGGCAGCCCTTGCGCAGTTCCGCGGCGATCTGATCGCTTTCGGCCTCGATCTCGTCCAGGAAGGCCTGGTCGACCTGGTCCGTGGCGAGCAGGTAGCTGCGCAACCGCTCGATCGGGTCCTTCTGCTTCCAGGCCTCGACCTCGGACGCGATCCGGTAGCGGGTCGGGTCGTCCGAGGTCGTGTGCGCCCCCATCCGGTAGGTGTACGCCTCGATCAGCGTCGGGCCGTTGCCCTCGCGCGCGTTGCGCAACGCCTCCCGGGTGACCGCGTAGACCGCGAGTACGTCGTTGCCGTCGACCCGGATGCCGGGGAAGCCGAACCCGTTGGCCCGCTGGTAGAGGGGGATCCTGGTCTGCTTCTCGATCGGCTCGGAGATCGCCCACTGATTGTTCTGGCAGAAGAACACGACCGGTGCGTTGAACACTGAGGCCCAGACGAACGACTCGTTGACGTCGCCCTGGCTGGCCGCGCCGTCACCAAAATACGCGATCACCGCGGCGTCGGAACCGTCGCGCTGCACGCCCATCGCGTACCCGGTCGCGTGCAGCGTCTGTGCGCCGATCACGATCGTGTACAGGTGGAAGTTCTTCTCGTTGGGATCCCAGCCACCGTTGTTTACGCCGCGGAACAGCCCGAGCAGGTTGAGCGGGTTGACGTCGCGACACCAGGCAACGCCGTGCTCCCGGTACGTCGGGAACACGTAGTCGTCGGGACCGAGTGCGCGGCCGGATCCGACCTGGGCGGCTTCCTGCCCGAGCAAAGAGGCCCAGATGCCGAGTTCGCCCTGCCGTTGTAGTGCGGTGGCCTCGGCGTCGATGCGACGCACCAGCACCAGGTCCCGGTAGAACCCCCGCAGCTGCTCGGCGGTCAGATCGACGGAGTAATCCGGGTGGTCCACTCGCTCGCCGGCCGGTGTGAGCAGCTGAACGAAGGAGGGATCCGAGCCGGCGGGCTCGACCGGCATGCTCGGCAAATCCTCGGCGGCCGAGCGGGCGGGGCGGCGCTTGCCTGACCCGGCCGTGCGGTCAGCGGTCACGTGACACTCCTAGGTCGTCTCCGGTGCCCGGGGTCTCCGGCACCGGTTATCGATCTCTGCGTCGCCGCGCCGGCGACGCAGGGGTAGGGCGTTCGGGCGCGACACGGACCGTTTCCGGCGACTTCAGGGGTCCGGTCACGGCTCGCGCATAGTAGCCACGGTACCGCCCAGCGCGCATCTGGATGTCATGCCCAGTTCGGATCAGTACGCACGTACGGGAACGGTCAAATCCGGAAACTTAGGCAGTCGTTTTGCGGTGATAGGCAACTGAACGACGCTGTTTTGTCGGTGGGATGGCGTTGTATGGGGATGTAACGAGCAAAGAGAGGATCGCTAATGACGACGGTAGCGATGCCGGCCGCCGAGCCGACGGGCCGGCTCCGGTCCCAGGTGGGCCTGATCTGGCTCGCGCTGAGCGTCGTCTACGTGGTCTGGGGCTCTACCTATCTGGCGATCCGGTTCACGATCGAGTCCATGCCGCCACTGCTCTCGGCCGGGTCGCGGTTCCTGGTGGCGGGGATTCTCATGACGACGGTGCTGATCATCCGCGGCGGGTTCCGAACGATGCGGATCACCCGGCGCCAACTGGTGACAACCGCCCTGATCGGGAGCCTGCTACTGGTCGGCGGTAACGGCGGCGTCGTGGTCGGCGAGCGTTGGGTGGCGTCCGGAGTCGCTGCCCTGCTGGTCGCGGCCGTGCCGTTGTGGCTGGTCATCGCGCGCGTGATGACCGGAGATCGACCGTCCCGGCGGACCATCGTCGGAGTGTTGATCGGGCTGGTCGGTCTGGCCATCCTGGCCGTCCCGGGCGGCCACAACGGTGCTAGCACTACGGTCGTGGGCGTGGTGGTGATCATCTTTGCCACGCTGTCGTGGGCCACCGGCTCATTCCTGTCCGGACGCGTCGGACTGCCGGCCAACCCATTCGTGGCGGCCGCATACGAGACGCTGGCCGGCGGTGTCGTGCTGACCGTGCTCGGCCTGAGCACTGGCGAGTTCGGAGATCTCGACCTCGGCTCCATCACCGGTAAGTCCTGGCTCGCGCTCGGCTACCTGGTGGTGTTCGGCTCGATGCTGGCGTTCACCTCGTACATCTG
>DATFRM010000362.1:0-4643 GCA_035263265.1 Actinomycetes bacterium | reverse complement strand
GTCCTCCCGGGACGCACCATCGCTGAGCAACTCGACCCTCTTCATGATGTCGGCGAGGGTCGGCTGGCTGGCGTGTGCAACAAGCAGGTGGACCAGGTAGGTGTTCAGCGATTGGCGGGCACTCGCCGCCCTGATCCGGATGTCGGCCTTAGATCTCGATGACGACGGGGATGATCATCGGCCGGCGGCGGAAGCGATCGCTCACCCAACGGCCCACCGTTCGCCGGACCAGCTGGCTGAGCTGATGCATATCGGAAACGCCCTCCCGGCCGGCCTCGGCGAGGGCCTCTTCGATCATCGCGCGCACCTCGTCGAAGACCGCGTCATCCTCGGCAAAACCGCGGGCGTGTATCTCCGGTCCGGCCACGACCTTGCCGCTGGCCGAGTCGACGACCACGAACACCGAGACGAAGCCCTCATCACCGAGGATCCGGCGGTCCTTGAGCTGCGCGTCGCCCACGTCACCCACCGACAGGCCGTCCACGTACACGTATCCGCACGGCACCGCGCCGACCACCCGGGCTCGTCCGCCTACCAGGTCGACCACGACCCCGTCGTCGGCGTGCAGCACCCGGGCGTCGGGCACCCCGGTCGCCTGGGCCAGCTCGCCGGCGGCGCGCAGATGCCGCCACTCGCCATGAATCGGCATGACGTGCCGCGGCCGCAGGATGTTGAACACGTACAGCAACTCGCCGGCCGCGGCGTGCCCGGAAACGTGCACGAGCGCGTTGCCCTTGTGGACGACCCGGGCACCCCAGCGAGTCAGGCCGTTGATGACCCGGTGCACCGCGTTCTCGTTGCCCGGGATCAGCGACGACGCGAGGATCACGGTGTCGCCCTCAACCACCCGGATCGGATGGTCTCGGTTGGCCATCCGGGACAGCGCGGACATCGGCTCGCCTTGGGATCCGGTACAGACCAAGACGACCTCGTTCGGCGGAAGCTCCTCGATGTCCTTGGGGTCCAACAGCAGCCCACCGGGAACACGAAGGTAGCCCAGGTCCCGGGCGACGCCCATGTTGCGCACCATCGATCGGCCGACGAACGCCACCCGCCGGCCATGTGCCTTCGCCGCATCCAGCACCTGCTGGATGCGGTGCACGTGGGACGCGAACGAGGCCACGATCACCCGGCGCTCGGCCCGCGCGAAGACCTGGTTCAGCACCGGCGCGATCTCCCGCTCGCCGGTCACGAAGCCGGGCACCTCGGCGTTCGTTGAATCCGACAGCAGCAGATCGACGCCTTCCTCGCCAAGCCGGCCGAACGCCCGCAGGTCGGTGATCCGCCCGTCCAGCGGCAGCTGGTCCATCTTGAAGTCGCCGGTGTGCAGGACCAGCCCTGCAGGCGTACGCAGCACGACTGCCAGTGCGTCCGGAATGGAGTGATTGACCGCAATGAACTCGCAGTCGAATGGCCCGATCCGCTCCCGCTGGCCCTCCCTGACCTCCAGCGAGTAGGGCGAGATCTTGTGCTCGGCCAGCTTTGACTCGAGCAGCGCCAGGGTCAGCCGGGAGCCGACCAAGGGAATGTCGGGCCGGTTACGCAGCAGGTAGGGCACCGCGCCGATGTGATCCTCGTGCGCGTGGGTGAGCACGATCGCGTCGATCCGGTCGAGCCGGTCACTGAGGTATTCGAAGTCCGGCAGGATCAAGTCCACGCCGGGCTGCTCGGACTCCGGGAACAGCACACCGCAGTCGATGACCAGAAGCCGGCCGCCGTACTCGAAGACGGTCATGTTGCGGCCGATCTCGCCGAGGCCGCCGAGCGGGACGATACGCAGGCCGTTCGCGGGCAGCGGCGGTGGCGGGCCGAGCTCGGGATGCGGATGGCTCACGGAACCTCCTCGCTACGCTCGCTCGGATCCGCCCGCCTCGACACCGCACCCGGCCGAGCGCTGCTCGAGCCGCTGGCTCACGTGGCGATTCCTGCCTCGGCCAAAGCGGCCTTCAGCTCGACGATCTGGTCGTCGGTGGCGTCGATAAGCGGGCCACGGGTGGTCCTGGTCGGGAGCACGCCCAGCAGTTGCAGTGCCGCCTTGGCCATGATCGCGCCTTGCGACTTCTTGGTCATGATGCCCTTCACCGCCGGGATCAGCTGCGTGTTCAGCCGCCTTGCCTCGTCGAGGTTGCCGGCGTCTACGGCCTTGACCAGCTCCCGATAGCGATCGGCCGCGACGTGCGCGACCACGCTGATCATGCCTACCGCCCCGACTGCGAGCCAGGGCAGGTTGAGCGCATCGTCTCCCGAGTAGTACGCCAGTCCGCTGGCCGCCATCACCTCGGCGCCGGCGAACAGGTCCGCCTTCGCGTCCTTGACCGCCACGATGTTGGGGTGCTCGGCGAGCCGGAGCAGCGTTGCGGTCTCGATCGGAGTACCGGTCCGGCCGGGGATGTCGTAGAGCACGACCGGCAGCTCGGTTGCATCAGCGACCGCGGTGAAGTGCCGGATCAGCCCGGCCTGCGGTGGCTTGTTGTAGTACGGGGTTACCACCAACGTACCGTTCGCCCCGGCCTTCTCGGCCTGCGCGGCCAGTTCGACCGTGTGATGGGTGTCGTACGTGCCAACGCCGGCCACCACGTGGGCACGGTCCCCGACGGCGTCGATCACCGCCCGAAGCAACTGTTCCTTCTCCTGGTCGCTCGTGGTCGGCGACTCACCGGTAGTGCCGGAGATGACCAGCCCATCGCACCCGGCGTCGATCAAGTGTGCGGCCAGCCGCTGTGCGGCATCGAGGTCGACAGCGCCATCCACGCTGAACGGGGTGACCATGGCGGTCAGGACGCGGCCGAACGGGATCTGGGGTGTGGAGATCGCAGCCATACCCGGGAGGCTACCGCCTGGAGGGTGCGTCTCCTGGGTCCTGGTGGATGCGGGCGGCGTCCGGCAGGAGACGCACCCTTACGGCGCCACCCGTCCGGCGGCTTCGAAGGCCGCGTGGGTCAGCGGCATCAGCTTCGCCCAGGCCGCCTCCATCTGCTCGGCGACCATCTCGATCTCACGCTGCGGGAACGAGGGATACGTCGAGTTCTCGCGCTTGGTCCGCAGCGACAGGAAGTTCATCAGCGATCGCGCATTCATGGTCACGTACATCGAGGAATAGATCGTGAGCGGAAGCACGATCCGGGCCACCTCGCGGGCGATGCCGGCCTCGAGCATCTCCTGGTACGCCGAGTACGCCTGCTCGCACACTCGCCGAGTGGCCTCAGTCACCAACTTGTGCTGGTCGGAGCTGCCCGGCAGGAATTGGTAGTGACCGGGCCTGCCTTCCTGGACCAGATCGCGGTCGGGGCCGGGGAGGTAGAAGACCGGGCGCAGCTCGCGATACCGGCCGCTCTCCTCGTTGTAGGAGGCGATCCGGTGCCGCATGAATTCCCGGAACACGAAGATCGGGGCATGCACGTAGAACGTCATGGAATTATGTTCGAAGGGTGATCCGTGCCGGTCTCGCATGAGATACCCGATTAGTCCCTTCGACCGCTCGGCATCCGCGTCGACATCCTCTAGCGACTGCTCGCCCTTGGTGGAGACCCGGGCCGCGAACAGCACGTCGGCGTCCCGGGCGGACGACCGCACCAGCTCGGCGGTCACGTCGCTGCGGAACTCGACTTCCCAGTCGCGCTGCTCGGTCATGGTCATGCCTCCCGCTCGCCTCTCTGGCCGGCCGGGATCCCAGCTTAGGACGGGATCCCGACAGTCCCCCGGCACGCGACTGGGCGTGGCGTCTGGCGATTTCGCATCCTCGACCAGACGACCGCGACTCCCGTGATCATGCAGGTGGTGGATGCATGATCACAGGAGTCGGGAGCCTTGGTGAACTGGTCGTGGGTCTTGCGGCGCACGAAGGTCGAGACGACTACGACTGGCGAGCCACGGCCCGGCAGCGAGCACGGCGACGTGGCCACAGCGTCGGCTTCCGCATGAATCCCCCCTCGACGTGCTCAGATCACACAGAGTACCGGTGCGGGCCGACCTTCGGGAGGCAAACCTAGCCGTCGTAGTCGAGCAAAACCTTCTCTGACGTCGGGTGGGACTGGCAGGTCAGCACATAGCCGGCTGCTACTTCGTCTGCCTCCAGCGCGTAGTTGCGCTCCATCCGGACGGTGCCTTCGATCAGCTTGGCGCGGCAGGTGCCGCAGACTCCGCCCTTGCACGCATACGGAGCGTCACCGCGGGCGCGCAGCGCCGCCTCGAGCACCGGCTCGCCGCCCTCGGGTAGCGGGAACGTGGTGGACCGGCCGTCCAGCACGACGGTGACCGTGCTCACCGGGCCGGCGGCCGCGTGCTCTGTATCGACGACCGATTCCGCGACCGCGGCCCGGGGCGCCTCGCCCTCGACATGGAACAGTTCGGAGTGCACGTGTGACGCTTCGACGCCGCGGTCCAGCAGCAGCTCCCGGCTCGCGACCACCATCTCGAACGGCCCGCATAGGAACCACTCGTCCACGTCGTCCACGGGCAGCAGCGCGTCGAAGAAAGTCGACAGCTTGTCCGGATTCAACCGGCCGTGCAGCAGATCGGCCTCGACCGGTTCCCGGGACAGCACGTGGAACAACGCGAACCGGTCCGGGAAGCGGTCCTTGAGGTCGGCGAGCTCCTCCAGGAACATGATCGAACTCGTCGTCCGGTTGCCGTACAGCAGGCTC
>DATFRM010000361.1:0-6389 GCA_035263265.1 Actinomycetes bacterium | reverse complement strand
ATCCGGATCCCGTCCGGCGGCGTGGTCGTGGTGAAGAACACCGCATACCCGGGAACCATCGGCTGGCGCGAGATGACCGCCGTCGGAGATCGGATGACGCTGCGCTCCTCGTCGGTGCCGATCCGCTCGGCCAGTAACCGGCTGACCGGATACCCGAACGAGCTGCTGAGCTCGCCGCCGGATCAGCGCAGCGCCGATCTAGTAGTGATTCGGGGCGGGCCGGCGGCGGGCGACTCGGCTGCCGCCGGCTCTCGTGCACCGCCGACCCGGGGGATCGACCGGCTATCGCGGGCCTATACCGCGCTGATCGCCCACCAGCAGCTCACCGTCGGGTTCGCGCTGCTCGCGGTGGTGCTCGCCGTCGGACTTGGCTGTCTGCACGCGATCGCGCCGGGGCACGGCAAAACCGTGATGGCGGCGTATCTGGTGGGATCGCGCGGCTCGGCTCGGCAGGCGGCGTCAATCGGGTTGACCGTCGCGGCAACCCACACGGTCGGCGTCCTCGTGCTGGGGATCGCGCTCAGCGCCTCGGCCGCGGTGGCCCCGGAGCGGGTCTACCCCTGGCTTGGTCTGGCCAGCGGCCTGTTGTTGGCCATCGTCGGCCTGGGGATGTTGCGCCGGGCGATGACGCTGATCAGGCACCGCACCTCCGGTTCCCACGCGCATGCCCATCCGCACCCGCACGCGCACCCCCACCCGCATCCGCACGCCCACCCGCATCCACACGGGCACGACCACGATCACGACCACGCCGGAGCGGTTCCACCCGGGCCGCGGCTGCGCAGCCTGATCGGGATGGGGGTCGCCGGTGGCCTCGTGCCCAGCCCGTCGGCATTGCTCGTGTTGCTTGGCGGGATCGCGCTTGGCCGGCCCTGGTTCGGCCTGCTGCTTGTGATCGCGTACGGGCTGGGGATGGCCGGGCTCCTCACCGGGATCGGGCTGCTGCTGGCGCGGGGCCGGGCACTGCTGGAGCGGCGCGCCCGCACCGTTGCCGGGGGCCGGCGGTGGCCACTGGCCGGGCGGCTGACCAGGGCATTGCCGGTTGGCACGGCCGCCCTGGTGTTCGTCGTCGGACTCGGGGTAGCGCTCACCGCAGCGCGCACGCTGACCGGCTGACCGGCGTCCCGACTGCTGCCGGCCAACCCGACTGCCGGGCCAACGTAGGGTCCATGGAGCGCCAAAAAATAGGACGGAAACTGTCGGACCCGACCGCTAGCGTCGTGCCTGTGTTCGAGGGTTTCCCGTCCGATGCGACGCGCTGGTTCGACGAGGTCGCCGGTCTAGATGACTGGGCGGCGGTGCAGGCGCGCAAGCCCGACCATGACCGCTGGATTCGCCAGCCCATGGTCGCGCTGTGCACCGAGCTTGCCGACGAGTTCGGCGCGCCGTACATCTGGCGGCTGCACCGGTCCCGCTGGTTCTGGGCCCATCAGCACGCCCAGGTCCAGGTGGCCGACACGATCGAGCTCGGGGTCACGCTGTCCGGCGATGGCCTGCTGATCAACGGTGGCTGGCTGCGCAGCAGCCCGGATCAGGTGCGGCGGTTCCGAGCTGCGGTCGACGGGCCACCCGGCAAGGAACTGGAGGAGGTGATGGCGGATGTCGAGGCGGCCGGGTTCAGCATTGGCGGGCACCGGCTTGCCCGGGTGCCGCGCGGGTTCGCGGCCGATCACTTGCGTGCGGAGCTGTTGCTCCACCGCACGCTGACTGCGGAGCAGGGCTGGCCAACCGACGGTTGGCTGGCGACCCGGGAGGCACTCGACCGGGTGCGGGCCGGCTGGCGCGTGCTCGACCCGTTGACCGCGTGGCTGGCCGAGTTCGTCGGCCCGCGGGAGAGCCGGATGTAGGGCGCTCCGAGTAAGTGAGTACCTCGAGCGATACCAGGCCTAGGGGCCTCGCGCGCACCTCGCTGGGCAGGTAGCCGGGCCCAAGCCCGGGACCTCGAGCCAGGCAAGTGACAGCAACAGCGAGTGCTTTGAGCCAGGTGGGTATCCGGCGCTCCGGTGTATCTGAGCTAGGCGAGTACCTGAGCTAGGTGAGTACCTGAGCTCCGCGTGTACCTGAGCTCCGCGTGTACTGAGTTTTGCGGGTACCTGAACTAGGCGAGGACCTCGAGCGAGGCGAGGCCGAACGCGACCGCGAAACCGAGAGTGGTGATCAGGCCGACCATGCGGCCGCCGTGCTCGAACGCCTCCGGCACCATGGTGTCGACCAGCATGGTCAGAATCGCCCCGGCGGCGAACGACTGCACGAACGCGATCGCCGCTGGTCCTGCTCCGTCGAGCAGGGCATATCCGACCGCGGACGCGAGCGCCGAGACCAACACGACCAGCGTCCACATCCGGATCGTCTTCCGCGGCGGCTGGCCGGATGTCCGCAAGCCGCTGGTCGCGGCCATCGCCTCGGGCAGGTTGGACAGGAAGACCGCGGCCAGCATGGTGAGGCTGACGCCCTCCCCGGACAGCAGGGACAGCCCGAGAACCATCGATTCGGGGATCCCGTCGAGCACGGTGCCAAGCACGATCGCCCGCCCGCTCGACTCGCCGCCCGACCCCCCGCCGTCGCCGGTCATCGACTTACGGTTCGCTCCGCCGGCTCGGTCGATGAACAGGTCGCCGAGGAAGAAGGTCAGCGAGCCGCAGAGCAGTCCCAGCGTGATCCCCCTACCGCCCGAGACTTGGAACGAATCGGCCACCAGGTCGTAGGCCACCGCACTGATCAGTACGCCGACCCCGAACGCGATGATCGCGGCGAGGGTCCGCGGCCGCACCTGATGCGCGAGTGCGATCAGGCAGCCGATCAGCAGCGACGACGCGGCGAGCAAACCGATGAGGAACGCGTTGAGCATTCGCCGATGATCCCATCGCGCGGGCCCGAAGCCGGTAAGCGGGCTATCCGGATGTCCCGCGCCGATCAATACGCGCGATAGGTAGTGCGATCTGCCGGGATCGCCCGGCTCGTGCGCCGTCTGGCGCGCGTAATGATCGAGTGTGTCCGGCTAGTCGGCGCGCAGCGCGGTCCGCCGAAACGAGGCCCACAGCGTCAAGTCGTAGACGATCTTCAGCCCGCCGGCCAGCACGAACGGTGCGGCCAAGCCGATTCCGCCCATCACCGAGCCGGACAGCACGGCCCCGGCCGGCCGGACCACATAGCGGGCGGAGTTGGTGTACGCCGCGGCGGCGGTCCGCTCGCTGGGCGGAACGACCGAGACCACATACGCCTGCCGGGCCGGCACGTCCATCTGCGACAGTGACGAGCGTGCCAGCAGCAAACCGATCGCGACCGGCAGCGACCCCGCGAACGGAATCAGGCAGAGCAGCACGTTGGACGGGATGTGGGTGAAGACCATTGTGGGTAGCAACCCGATCCGACCGGCGAGCCTGCCGGCAACGAGCGAGGACGCGGCCTGAAGCAGCCCGGCCACGAAGAACACCGCGCCCATGGTCGACGCGCTGGCGCCGAACGCCCGACCGAACCAGAACACGATGAACGCCTGCACGATGAATCCGCCCGCGAACGCGTCCAGCGCGAACAGCGCAGCCAGTCGCCGCACCAGCGGTGAGATCCGGCCGGTCGTGGCACGGGAGCCGGCGCCCGGCGCCACTCGGCCCGATGTGGCCGCGTCCGACCCGGGCGTGGCGCCTCCCGGCGTGGTCTGGTCCAGCCCGGCGTGGTCCTCCGTGGCCGGGGCCGGCGGGGCTAGGGCTGGCGTGCCCGGGGCCGACGTGGTGTGGGCCGACGTGGTGTGGGCCGGCGGGGCTGGGGCCGGCACGGCCTCGGTCGGCGCCTCGACCGCGGTGCTGAGCCGAAGTGCGATCAGCACGGCACCGGCCGCGAGCACCGGATAGGCAAGCAACCAGCGCTGGTCCGCCGGTACGGCCGGCCATACGTCACGAAGCGCGGCCGGGACCGCCGCCAGCAACGCTCCGGCCGCACCGGCGAGGTAGGCGACGGCGTTGTACCGGCCGAACACCCGCACCCGATCGCCGACCGGAGCAGCCGCCATCATCGCCTGTTCGAGCGTGGTCATCGGTCCGGACTCGTTGGGGTCGGTGGACAGCGTTCCGGTCACCGCGGCCAGGACCAGCGCCCAGACCGCGTTGGTCACCGCGAACACGGCGCCGGCCATTCCCATCACGGCGAGCAGGCCTAGGTAGCTCCGGCGCCGTCCGAGCCGATCGGCGTACCGTCCCACCGCCAGTGAGCCGGTCGCCATGCCGGCGATGATGGCGGCGAAGATCAGGCCGACCTGGCCCGGTGTCAGGCCGCTGGCCGCCAGGCTGGCGCCGAGTAGTACCGAGCCGAAACCGTAGGCGAACGCTCGCAGGGCCTGCACGGCCAGGATCAACCGCAGATCGTGAGACATCGCGGTCACGCTATCCGCTGGATCCGACTGTCCCCGCAGCCGCACCGGCGGTCGGCGTACAGATCTCGTGAAATCCGCGGTAAGCGGATGGTAAGGATGCTGCGGCACCCTCCCGGTGGGCGGCTGCGGTTTCGGCCAATTCCGGCCGAAGCCGCTCCAGTCCGGCGAGGACCGCCGGGTCGAGGTGGCATCACCGACGTGTCGCCTCGACCCGGCCCGGGGTGGAATTAACTCACGGGCGTACCGCGCGTCCAATTGGTAAGATCAACGACATGCGAAAGCAGCTCCTCGGTAAGCCGCGCTGACAGCGTCACACCGTCAGCGCGGGATCCCTTGCTTGCAAGGGATCTTTTTTGTTTCCCGAATTTTCCCGGGCTGGACGGGAGGACGGACCGATGAAGGACCTACATCCGAGAGACGCTGACGAGCCGGGCGGGAAGTGGCGCCGACTATGGGCGCAGCAGCGCCTGTTCGAAGCAGCCGGGCTGACCGAGCCGGATCCGGCCACCGGCGACGACCGGCCGCGGAAGTACGTGGTCGGCATGTATGCGTACCCGTCCGGCGACCTGCACATGGGCCACGCCGAGTCGTACTCGATCGTCGATGCGATCGCTCGCTTCGAGCGCCAGCGCGGCTTCAACGTGCTCAATCCAGTCGGCTGGGACTCGTTCGGTCTGCCGGCTGAGAATGCGGCCCGCCGCCGGAACCTGGACCCGCGCGCCTGGACCTACGCGAATATCGCCGTACAGGCGGCGTCGTTCCGCCGGCTCGGCGCTTCGTTCGACTGGCGCACTCGGCTGCATACGTCCGATCCCGAGTACTACCGCTGGAACCAGTGGCTGTTCCTGCGGCTGTTCGAGCGCGGACTGGCCTACCGGGCAACGGCACCGGTGAACTGGTGCCCGACCGACCAGACCGTACTGGCCAACGAGCAGGTGATCAACGGGCGGTGCGAGCGGTGTGGCGATGATGTGGTCGAGCGGCTGCTGACCCAGTGGTTCTTCCGGATTACCGCGTATGCCGATCGGCTGCTGGACGACATGGTGCAGCTGGGTGGCTGGCCGCGCGACATCCTGACCATGCAGCGCAACTGGATCGGCCGTGCCGTAGCGGAGGACGGCACGGTCGGCTACCGACTTCGCGACTGGCTGATCTCGCGGCAGCGGTACTGGGGAACCCCGATCCCGATCGTGCACTGTCCCGACTGCGGACTGGTGCCGGTGCCCGAGGAGGAACTTCCGGTACGGCTGCCCGAGCTGAGCGGATCGGCGTTGCGCCCGGCCGGTGGGCTGACACCGCTGGAGATGGCGCCGGACTGGATCACGACCACGTGCCCATCGTGCGGAGGTCCCGCCAAGCGCGATCCCGACACGATGGACACCTTCGTCGATTCGTCCTGGTACTTCCTGCGGTACCCGAACCCGCACTACTCCGCTGGGCCGTTCGATCCGCGTGGGGTCGCGCGATGGCTGCCGGTCGACGAGTACATCGGCGGCCGGGAGCACGCGACCGGGCACCTGATCTACGCCCGGTTCATCACAAAGGTGCTGCACGACATGGGCTTGGTGCCGTTCACCGAGCCGTTTGTCAGGCTGACCAACCCGGGTCAAGTGATCATGGACGGCCGAGCGATGAGCAAGAGCTTGGGCAACATGGTCGACCTGGCGTCGCAGCTGGATCGGTACGGTCCGGACGGAGTACGCGTCACCATGCTGTTCGCGGGTCCGCCCGAGGACGACATCGACTGGGCGGACGTGTCGCCGACCGGCTCGGTGCGCTGGCTGGCCCGGGTCCGGCAGCTGGCCGCCGACATCGATACCGCCGTCGAGCCCGATGGAACTGCCCCAGCCGCGGATGTAGAGCTGCGCAGATCGATCCACCAGTTGATCGGCCAGACCACCGAGGCGATGCAGAAGCATCGCTTCAACGTCGCCATCTCCCGGCTGATGTCGCTGACCGCGGTCCTGCGCAAGACTGTGGGCGCCGTGAGCGGCCAGCCCGACCCGGCGGTGCGAGAGGGAGC
>DATFRM010000360.1:0-6004 GCA_035263265.1 Actinomycetes bacterium | reverse complement strand
TGGCCCCGGCGCGGCTGATCTCTCGAGAGCTCGGCGGGCGCCTCTGCCTGGCGTTCGTGAACAGCGTCCTGTGGCGTCGCAGCGGCCAGGGTCGGGACCTGGTGACCGACTATCCGGCGTTCGTCCACTACCTCGTCAACTCGGAGGCCCTGGACCCGGCGACCGGGGACGCACTGCTCGAGACATCGCTGGCCCGGCCCAAGAACAGCGCCGCAGCGTTCGACCAGGCGGTCGAGCTACGGGAGGCCCTGTACCGGCTGTTCAGTGCGGCAGCGGCGGGCGAGCGGCCGGCGACCGCGGACCTGGACCGACTCAACGCCACGTTCGCCCGCGGCATGGCGGCGCTCGCGGTGCGACCCGTGCCATCCGGATATGCGCTGGACTGGGAACGGGCGCCGCACGAACTGGACTCGCCGCTATGGGAGATCGCTGTCTCGGCGGCCGCGCTGCTCGGCTCGGATGATCTGGCCGCACTCAAGCAGTGCCCCGGCGAGTCGTGTGGCTGGCTGTTCATCGACGAAAGCCGAGCCGGCAACCGTCGCTGGTGCAGCAGCCAGCTATGCGGTAACCGAGACCGGGTCCGCCGGCACTATCAGCGGACCCACGACTCCCGTCCGGCCTAGGCCTTGATCAGGTTGGGGGATCGCCGAGGCTACCCTCGTGTCGTGAATGCGAGGGCGGTGGCCGCGGTTCTGCTCGGACTTCTCGCCGGATGCAGCGGTGGTGCGTCGGGATCGGGCGGCACGCCCGCCGCGTCGCCGAACGCAGCGCCGACCGGGGCCGCACCCAGCGTCGGACCCGTTTCCAGATCGGACTGGCCGACCTACCACCACGACAACGCCCGAACCGGGGTGGCGACCGGTCTGACGTCGGTCGGCAGCCTGGCCAAGGCCTGGGAGACCAAGCTCGACGGCGCGGTGTACGGGCAGCCGCTCGTCGTTGGCGACCTGGTGTTCGCCGCCACCGAGAACGACACGGTCTATGCGCTGCAAGCGGGGACGGGTGCGGTGGTGTGGTCGACACATCTCGGCACACCGGCGTCCCGGTCGGAGCTGCCGTGCGGCAACATCGATCCGCTGGGCGTCACCAGCACGATGGTGTACGACCCGGACACCCGGCTGGTCTTCGCGCTGGCCGAGCTGACCGGCGGCGCGCACGAGCTGTTCGGGGTCGACGCGGCGACCGGCGCGGTGCGGTTGCACCGGCCGGCCGAGCCGCCGAAAGGCGACCGGATCGCGCATCAGCAACGGTCCGCACTCAACCTGCTGAACGGGCGGGTCTACATCGCTTACGGCGGCCTGTTCGGCGATTGCGGGAACTACATCGGCTCGGTTGTCTCGGTTCCGACCACCGGCAACGGGCCGGTGGCCAGCTATGCGGTCCCAACCACCCGCGAAGCCGGTATCTGGGGGACTGGTGGTGGGGTCGTCGCCGGCGACCGGTTGTACTACGCGGTGGGCAACGGAGAGTCCACCAGCACGTTCGACGGCAGCGACTCGGTGATCGCGCTGCGACCGGATCTCAGCCTGGCCGACTCGTTTGCGCCTGCCACCTGGGCCGAGGACAACGCCGCCGATCTCGATCTGGGGTCGATGGCGCCGGTCGCGATGGGCCCCTGGGTGTACGCCGACGGCAAGCGCGGGGTGGGCTACGTGCTGCGCCGAGACGACCTCGGCGGCATCGGCGGTGAAGTGTCGCAGACTCCGGTGTGCCGGGCGTTCGGTGGGGCCGCGGTCAGCGGCGACACCATCTATTTGCCGTGCACGGATGGCCCCCGCGCGATCACCATCGACGGGTCGGGGCGGATCAGCACGCGCTGGCAGGCGAGCATCCAAGCGGCCGGCTCCCCGGTTGTCGGGGGCGGTCAGGTCTGGGTGGTCGACTACGACGGCGGCACGCTCCACACTCTCGATCCGGCCACCGGCGCGGTGCGGCAACAGCTATCGATCGGCCCGTCGCCGCACTTCGCGTCACCGACCCTGGCCCATGACCGGGCTTTCATCGGCACCATGTCGGGCGTGATCGCGGTCGGTTGGGACTGACCCCGGCGGCGAGCGCTAGCTGCGGGACTCGTGCACGAGGATGGCGACCTGAACCCGGTTGGCGCAGTCCAGCTTCGCGAGGATCCGGGACACGTAGGACTTCACGGTCGCGACGCTCATGTACAGGCCCGCGCTGATCTCCGCGTTCGTCCGGCCGTCGGCAATCGCCAGCGCCACCTCGCGCTCCCGGTCGCTGAGCAGCTCTAAGGCCTGCCGCGCTTGCTCGGCCCGGCGTTCCCGTCCATCCCGGTCGTCGTCGCGCACGACATGGTCGATCAACCGCTTGATCACGGCGGGGGACAGCATCGACTCGCCCGCGGCCACCCGCCGGATCGAGGCCAGAATCTCGGCGGGCGGGGTGTCTTTGAGCAGGAACCCGGTGGCACCCGCCCGCAGCGCGCGCACGATGTGCTCGTCGGTGTCGAACCTAGTGAGCACGATGACCGGCGGACCGCCGGGATATCCGAGTAGCGCCGGCCACCGATGGTGGCCGTGCCATCGTCCGATCTGCGCCGGCGCCCCGGCATCGGCCGACGGTCGGCGACCGGATAGCCGAAGGTCGACGAATACGTCCACGAATGGATTCAGCCGACATTCACCTCCGGCTTCCTAGCGTGTGTGGCAACCGCACGCGAGCGGCCGGCGAAGGAGGCGTGCCGGTATGGCCCAGCCGAATCTGCGAACCCGGCAGCTGACCAAACGATTCGGTACCCGGATCGGCGTGGACGCGCTCACCTTCGACGCGGAGCGCGGCGAGGTCGTCGGCCTGCTCGGACCCAACGGAGCCGGCAAGACCACCACGATCCGCCTGCTTTCCACCGTGCTGGCAGCTACGAGCGGTGATTTCTCAGTTGCCGGCGTCCCGTCCAGTCGACCGGCCGAGGTCCGGCGACGGGTCGGTGCGCTGCCGGAGAGTGCCGGCTATCCCCGGTATCAGACTGGTCTGGAGTACCTGACCTACTTCGCCCGCCTGTTCGGACACAACCGAGCCGACGCGATCCGGCTGGCCTCCCGATTGCTCGCTGAGTTCGGCCTCGCGGAACGGGCTGCGAGGCCGATCTCGACGTACAGCCGGGGGATGCGCCAGCGGCTAGGGATCGCCCGCGCGCTTGTGAACGATCCGGATGTGGTGTTCCTGGACGAGCCGACTCTTGGACTCGATCCGGCCGGGCAGCTGCAGATCCTGCGCGTGGTGCGGGACATCGCCGCCCGGCGCCGGGCGACCGTGGTGCTCAGCACCCACATGCTGGCCGAGGTCGAGGCGGTCTGTTCCAAGGTGCTGATCTTGGATCGGGGCCGGGTCATCAAGTGGAGCACGGTCGCCGAGGTCACCGCCGCTGTGGGTGCGCCGCGGTCGGCGGTGATCCGGGTGCCGCTTGACCAGATTGGCACGGCCGTGGAGGCCGTCGGCGCGCTTCCCGGCCGTACCGTCTCAGCCGCCGACGAGCGGCCGGATGCACTGCGGGTGACCACGACTGGGAGCTCGGACGGGATGAACGCCGTGCTGGCCGAACTCCTGCGGGCCAGCGTGCCGATCCTCGCGTTCGAGGTCGAGGGCACCCGGTTGACCGACGCCTACCTCAGTCTTACCGGCGATGCCGGGGCGGCTGCCGACGCCGATATCGCGAAAGGGGCGCCTTGATGGCCGTTGCCGGGCAGGAGTGCCGGGATCTGTGGCTCAGCGGCCGCGGTCCGCTTCTGCTGTTCGCCTTCAGCCTGCTGCTCAGCGCGTTCACCTACCTGGCCGCGACCAACCAGGCCATCAACTTTCTCGAGCAACGGGAGGCGGTAAATCTGACGCTGCAGATCGCGGTCGCGGTCGGTGTCCTGGTCACCCTGCTGGTCAGCGCCGACGGGATCAGCGGCGAGCGCGAGCGCGGGACGCTGGAGGGTCTGCTGCTCACCCCGGTGTCCAGGCGGGTGCTCGTGCTGGGCAAGCTCGCCGCCGCGCTGACCGTATGGTTCGCGACGTTCGTGGTGAGCGTCCCGTACATCTGGGTGCTCGGCCGCGGCGTGTCGGTCGTCGGGCAGGCGTTGCTGCTCAGCCTGGTCATCGGGACGGTTCTCGCGGTGGGCCTGGCCGCGCTCGGACTGCTGGTCAGCGGACTGTCGGCGTCGAACAAGGTGAGCATCGCGGTCAGCTTCTTCATCCTGCTCGCACTGTTCGCGCCTACCCAGCTTCCGGGCGGCCTACCGAAGGGCTGGTTCGGCGACGTACTGGGTCGGCTCAACCCGGTCGGTGCGGGGCTGCACTACCCGACGGCGATCCTGGTCAATGGGCACGACTGGACCCAGGACCTGAACTACCTGATCGCTCCCGGAGTACTAGTGGTGCTGGCGATCGTGCCGCTCACGCTGCTCAGCGATCGCATCGTCCAACTCGAACCGGGGAGCGTGCGATGAGGTCACGGAGCTGGCTCGCGAGCCTCGCCGCGGTCCTCGCGCTCGCGCCGAGCGCGGTCTGGGCCAGTCCCGCGGCCGCCGGACCGGGCGGCGACCCGCTGGTGATCACGGTCGAGCCGGCCCGGCAGAGTGCCGTCATCGGAGACCGGGTCACCATCCGGGCTCAGGTGACCAATCGAGCCGCGACTCCTACCGACCCGCTCATCGCCCACCTCAACGTCGCCAGCCTGACCGGCACCTACGTCGACCTCGAGGACTGGACCGCGGGGCCCACTCAGCAGGTGGCCCCGATCGGTGCCGGAGCGAGCGCCAACCTGTCGTGGGATATCCAGGCCGTCAACACCGGCAGCTTCGACGTCTACGTCGTGCTGCTGCCCAACGGTGCGGGCTCAGCGGGGGCCGGCCCGCTGGTCACCGGTGCGCCCAGCCACCTCACCGTGGCGGGTCGGCGAACGCTGAACGCCGGCGGCTCGCTCCCGATCGTGATCGCGATGCCCCTGCTGCTCGGCGCATTGGCACTGGCGGTCCGGCTGCGCCGGCGCCGGTCCTAGCTCGGCGGCTACCTGACGTGACTACTGAGGTCGAGCCAGCGGCCCTGCCGTGCTCCGTGACTTTCGGCCTGGATGTCGTCGTGGACGATCGTGGTCAGCTCCCAGCGGACCCCGTAGGTGTCCACCGCCGCGACTTCCTCGACGGCAACCCGTAGATCGTCCCTGGTCATCAGGCACATCATCGGCGCGATGCCGGCGGCGTCGGCGTCCTCCCACCACCGGGTGGCAGCGTCCGCCAGCCGTCGGAGGTCTCGGCCTCGCGAAATGCCACCGCGAGTCCGAACAGCCGGTGGTAGTAGTCCTCGGCCTCGCGTAGGTCCGTCACCCGGACGGCGACGTGGCTGATCCCTTGGTAGGCCACCCGCCCACGTTATCCCGCGGGCAGCCGGCTCGCCGATCGTCGCGGGTCGTTGGTGCGAGCTACCATCGCAAGCCGACCGACCGGTCGGCCTCGAGCACCTGGGTGGCCGCTTGCTCCTGTCCATCCGCGGGCTAAGCCCCCGACGCCGCGCCCTCGTCGTCGCCGTCGTGGTTGCCGTCGTAGTGGGCGCAGCTTTCTTCGTCAGCGTTCGGCTGCGGGCCGGTCCCGAGCAGGCTGGGCGGGCGATCCCGGCGCAGGACCGGCCGGGGCCGGTGCTACTGGTGCCCGGGTACGGCGGCAACACCGGCGGCGTACAGCGGCTGGCCGAGCAGATCAGGGCAACCGGCCGGCAGGCGACGGTCGTTGAGCTGCCCGGCAACGGCACCGGTGACCTGCGGGCCCAGGCGTCGGCACTCAACGGTTACGTTGACCGGGCGCTTGCGGCCGGTGCGCCGTCGGTCGACGTCATCGGCCAGTCCGCCGGCGGTGTAGTAGCGAGGCTGTGGGTGCAGGAGCACGATGGTGCGCGCAAGGCTCGCCGGGTGATCACACTCGGCTCCCCGCATCATGGGACCCAGTTGGCCGCCACCGGTTCGGCGCTCGTCCCCGGGGCGTGCCCGGCAGCATGTCGGCAGCTGATCCCGGGC
>DATFRM010000359.1:0-7818 GCA_035263265.1 Actinomycetes bacterium | reverse complement strand
CGTACTACAACCAGGCCCGAGACTCACATTGGTGGGAGTCCGGGCGCGGGATTCGGCTCAATATCTGCAGCCGGGATGGGGACAGCGGCGGTCCGCTGTTCGACCAGACCAATGGAAAAGGCGTCGGCATTCTGTCCGGCGGCAACGAGGGCGACGAGGACTGCTACTCGGGTGAACCAGTCGAGTACAGCGTGTACGCGCCGCTGTCGGAGATTTTCGCCGACCTGCAAGCCCGGACCGGTTACTCGTTCCGTCTGATCACCACGACCGTCTGGTGACCCGGTGGTGGCCTGGTCCCCTTCACTCGCTGGGGACCAGGCCACCAGGCCCGGCGCGGGTAGCGTTCGGGGGGTGCCACAACCCGAGCTGGTCGTGCTGCTTGCCGAGGACGGCGCCGTCATCGGCGCCGCGGACAAGACGACCGTGCACTCCGACCGGACCCCGCTGCACCTGGCGTTCTCGTGTTACGCATTCGACGCCGCCGACCGGCTGCTGGTGACCCGGCGCTCTCCGGCCAAGTCCACGTTTCCCGGGGTTTGGACGAACACCTGCTGCGGGCATCCGGCGCCGGGTGAGCCGGTCGACGACGCGGTCAGTCGCCGAATGGCGCACGAGCTGGAACTTGTCCCGCACGCGCTGCGCCTGGTGCTGCCCGACTTCCGGTACCGGGCCAGCATGGCTGGTATCGAGGAGAACGAGTTGTGCCCGGTTTACCTGTGCCGGGTGGATCGCGAGCCACGCCCGCATCCGGACGAGGTATCCGACTACCGCTGGCAGCCCTGGCCGAATTACGTCCGCGCTACCACTGCCGACGCGGACGTTTCGCCATGGTCGCTTGCCCAGGTCCGCGCGCTGGAAGGCGGGGGCTTGGTTGAGCGGTTTCTCGCCGGGAGCAGCTAGTGCGGTCTCATAGGCTGGCAGGCGGACCACGCTCGGCTCTGAGGACGCGCGGATGAGTGACGACAGCCTGGAACGACGCTGGCATGCGATGCGCGAGTGTGAGCGCATCCTGTCTGGACGCCGGCCGCATTCCCTGCGGGAACAGATTGCGGCCCTGGCCGAGTCCGGCTACGACCTGGACAACCGCGCCGACTTCTACGGGGATGGGCCGGTGCGCGAGCTCGAAGACCGGGTGGCGGCGTTGCTCGGCAAGCCGGCCGCGGTGTTCTTTCCGACCGGCACGATGGCTCAGCAGATCGCGTTGCGCTGCTGGGCGGAGCGGTCGGGCAACTGGGCCGTGGCGATGCACCCGCTCAGCCACCTGCAGGTGCACGAGCGGCAGGCGTACGCGACAGTGACCGGGCTGCGTGCGATCTGGCCGACCCGGCAGCCGCGCCAGCCCACCGCGGCCGAGATCCGCGAGCTGGACGAGCCGTTCGGTTCGCTGCTGGTCGAGCTGCCGCTCCGCGATGCCGGTTACCTGCTACCGGCCTGGGACGAGCTGGTCGAGCTGGTCACCGCGGCCAGGGAGCGCGGCGCGCGGGTGCACCTGGACGGTGCCCGGCTCTGGGAGTCGCTGCCCTACCTGGCTCACGACCTGCCGCAGATCGCCGAGCTGGCGGACAGCGTGTACGTGTCGTTCTACAAGACGCTGGGTGGGCAGTCCGGCGCCGCGCTGGCCGGGCCGGCCGAGCTGGTCACCCAGGCCAGGGCCTGGCGGCATCGGTACGGCGGGCAGCTGTTCCAACAGTGGCCGGCTGCCCTGGCCGCGCTCGCCGGCCTCGACCGTCACTTGCACCGGCTCGCCGACTACGTCGCCCACGCCGCCGTTGTGGCGGATGCGCTGGCTACGCCGCCGGGCGCTCGGGTGTATCCGAACCCGCCGCACACCCATCAGTTCCGGCTGTGGCTGCCGCACCCGGCCGATCAGCTCGACGAGGCCGTGTATGCGATGGCTGCGGAGGAGCGGGTCTGGGTGTGCGGCGGCTGGACCGACGACCCGGGTACCGGCATGGCCAGGACGGAGATCACCGTCGCCGAGTCGGCGCTCGACTGGACCGCGGCCGAGGTGACCGAGGCCGTTACCCGGTTGCTGAAGCGGCTGCCGGGCTAGGCGCGACGCTAGCGGGAGGTCTCCGACTCGGCCTTCGGCACCTTGCGGGAGTCGCGCAGCTGGAGATACGGCTCCACGTGCTCCGGGTGTCCGGCATACACAGCGCGCTGCCGCTCGAGTTCGGAATCCAGTTGAGCGCCGAGCAGCAGCGCGAGGTTGGACAGCCAGAGCCAGACCAGGAACGCGATCACGCTGGCCAGCGCACCGTATGTCCTGCTGTATGAACTGAAGTTCGCCGCGTACACCGCGAACAGCCCGGACGCGGCCAGCCACAGCAGCACGGCAAAGATGCTGCCGGGGCTGATCCAGCGGATGCCGCCGAGCCGGGCGTTCGGCGATGCCCAGTACAGCAACGAGAACAGCAGACTCACCAGCAGCACCAGGACCGGCCACTTGGCGATGTCCCACACGCGCACCACAGTCGACTCGATCCCGAACGCCCCACCGACCATCTCGGCCACGTGACCGGTGAGGACCACAATGAGCAGGCTGGCGATCAGCAGAAATCCGGCGAGCAGCGTCACGCCGATTCGCAGCGGCAGTGTCTTCCAGATCGGCCGGCCCTCCGGCACATCGAAGATCCGGTTGGCAGCCCGCATGAACGCGCTGACGTAGGCCGATGCGGCCCAGAGCGCTGCTAGTAGACCGACCAGCGCGATGACGCCGGCACTACTGCGGTGCGCCTGCAGGTCCTGGGTGGCCGCGGTCAGGATGTCCCGAACCGCGCCCGGGGTGAGCTCGGTCAGGTTGGTGATGATCTCGCCGGTTGTGCTGTCCCCGAGCAGGCCGACCAGCGCCACCAGGACCACCAGGCCGGGGAAGATCGACAGAATCGCGTAGTAGGTGAGCGTTGCTGCGACATCGCTGAGGTTGTCCCGACGAAACTCGCGAAGGGTCCCGCGAATCGCCCGCCACCAGGACCGTCGGCTCAGCTCGGTCGGCCCATCCGGGCCCGCGTCCGGCCCGGGCGGGGTCACCCGGTTCGCGATGGCATGGCCACCCGGATTCCGACTGCCATCGTCGTCCGGGTCCTGGTGCCCGGTCCGGTCCGGTGCCATCGGGCGGCCCCCTTCCCGTGTACCGCGCGGTCCGACGGGGCGAGTGGTGCCCGCGTTTGCGCTGGTCTAACCGCGTGTCGGGCGCGGCCAAGGGATGATGCGGCTGGCCGCTGTCCGACGTCTGCGACGTCGAGCCCGCGGTCCACCGAGAACGGTCGTGCCGAGCGGGGAGGCGAGGGATGAACGGCGAGGAGATCCGGCGCTTGATCATGGGCAAGGACTGGGTGAGTGCGGCACCGGGCGGCGACGAGGATGCGCTCGCCCAGTTCAGCTCCCTCGCGATCGAGCATGTGTGGAACGCGTTCTGGGCGCGCGACGGACTCGAACTGCGACTGCGTAGTGCGGTGACGATCGCCGCGCTGGTCGCGCTGGAGGCCGGTGACGAGCTGGTCGCGCACGTCGGCGGAGCGCTGCGCGCGAAGGTGCTGACCGGGACCGAGATCAGGGAGGCCGTCCTCCAGCTCGCCCCGTACCTCGGTTATCCCCGGGTGCGGCACGCGCTGGTCGCGGTGGCCGAGCTGCTCGATGCGGACTCTCGCGATCAGGGGTCAGAACCCGCCTGATTCCGGCCAGTAGGGTTCCTGATCATGGATACCCTGAGCCCGATGCACTACGGGATGATCCTGCCCGGCGGAACCTCAACCGAGCAGCTCGATCAGGCGGTCCTGGCGGAGCGGGCGGGCTGGGACGGCGTGTTCGTCTGGGAGGCCCCCTACGGCGTGGACGCGTGGGCCCTGCTCGCGGCGATCGCCGCGGTTACCCGCCGGATCCGGCTCGGCACGTTGCTTACCCCGCTGCCGTGGCGGCGCCCGTGGAAGGTAGCGAGCCAGGTTGTCACGCTCGATCAGATCTCCGCTGGGCGGGCGATCCTGACCGTCGGCTTGGGCGCGCTGAGCCCGGATCTGCCACTGACGGGTGAGGTGACGGATCTGCGTACCCGGGCCGAGCTCCTTGACGAGGGCATTGACCTAATCCGAGCTCTCTGGGCGGGCCAGTCGAGCTTTCACGGGCGGCACTACGACTACAGCTGTGAGCAGGATGACCTGATGCGGGTCGGTCGCCCGGTGCAGGAACGCATCCCGATCTGGGTGGTCGGCGCGTGGCCCAGGCCCAAGTCGATGCGGCGGGTGCTGCGCTGCGACGGGATTGTTCCGCAGTACCAGGTCGGAGAGCGCGAGGGCGGGCCTGATGATGTCCGCGCCCTGCGTCTGTGGCTCGCAGAGCACCGCGCTCGGCCGGACCTCGACGTCGTGGCCGAGGGTGAAACGCCGTCGGACGACCCGCTCGCGGCGCGCGCCGCAGTCCAGCCCTGGGCCGAGGCTGGCTGCACGTGGTGGCTCGAAACCCGCTGGGAGATGCCGCACGATGCGGCGGATCGGATGCGCGAGGTACGGCAGCGACTGGCCGCCGGCCCACCGGGGGAGTCGGATGCGGATCCGTCCGGGGCACCGAACGAATCAGTGTGAATTGCGCAAATGTGGGCACTAGCCCCCGTTGCCTATGGATGCGCTCTCCGGCGGGGGACGAAAATCGGCCGCCAACGGGGAGCCGAACAGCCTCGAGGAGGACGTGACGATGCTGATCATCGGCCTTCTGTTGCTTGTTGCGGTTGCCGCAGTGGCGACTGCTGCGATTTCCGGCGGTGCTGCTCCGATCAACTTCGATGTGTTCAACAACACCATCGAGTCGACCGGGACCGGGGCGTTCTTGATCGGCGCCGCAGCCGGCGCCGCCCTGGTCATCGGCCTTTGGCTGGTCTGGCTCGGCAGCCGGCACATAAAGGCGCGCCGTCGTGAGTACAGCCGGCTCCGCCGCGCCGAGAAGTCGCGGCGCCCCGACTCGCGCGACCGGGATCGGGCACGGACGAAGGATGTGCCTGCCACCAGCAACCCGAAGGACGAGGAGCTGGTCTCGCACTAGCTGCTCTAGCTAAATCGGCATCGAACCGCGCGGCCTGGGCCGCGCGGTTCGTGCGTTTCATGTCCGATTCCGGTCTGGTTCGATCGGCGCCGACGGGGTAAACGTCCGGCGCCATCGTGTCGGGACGCGGGCAGGGCGCGCTCGGCCGGGAGGAGCCAAGGAGCGCTGTGACCGAAACCAACCTGGGTGGTGATTACCCGCCCGGCGAGCCGGTGTCCGCATCGGACCCGGTCGTGCAGGACGCGATCAGGGACTGGCGAGACAGCCTGCTGAACCTCGCGGGCACGAACCGGCTGCTGAACTTCCGGCCGAGCAAGACGTCGACCATCGAGGTAGTCCAACCGTCCGCGGCCGAGGTGCTCTCGGCGCTGGCCGACCAGAATGCGCTGCGATTTCGCTCTGTACCCGGCCCCGGTTCCCCGCCGGCCGACCCGCGGTCCGGGGTCGAGGTGGCGCTGCCCCCACCGGTAACCGGTGTGCTGGACACGATCAAGGACGAGGACGAGTTGGCCGCCGCGCTGCGACTGCTGGCCAGGCGGTCGAAGCAGGAGTATCTCGACCGCGGGGTCTGGGTGCTGTACCTGGCCGTCGGCATGCTTCGGTGGACTGACGACGACGATGCGGCGTACGCCAGCCCGCTGCTGCTCGTGCCGGTCCGGATGGTCAGGACCGGCCTTCGCCAGCTCCCAGTGCTCGAGATCGCCGAGGAAGACCCGGTCGTCAATCCCGCGCTGTCGCTGAAGATGAGCCAGTACGGCGTGGTGCTGCCCGGCGTGGATCTACTCGAGGACCTGTCGCTCGACGAACTGCTCGCCGAGGTTCGTGCCGCGGTGGCCGACCGGCCGGGGTGGGCGGTCGATGCGTCGGTTGTCGTTTCCTGCTTCTCGTTCCACAAGGAGGCGATGTACCGCGACCTCATCGAGCACCAGCAAGCGATCGCCGGTCACCCGATCGTGTCCGCGCTCGCGCTCAGCGGGCGGGCCAGCGGCACCGACGGCTTCCTGTTCGACGAGATTCCCGACGACCGGATCGATCTGGACGCGCCGCCGGAGATCACTCCGCTGGTCCTCGATGGCGACTCCCACCAGCGGGCCTGCATCGCCGCCGCGGTGGATGGCCGGTCGTTTGTCATGGACGGCCCGCCCGGGACCGGCAAGTCGCAGACGATCGCCAACATGATCGGGGTGCTGCTGCACGCCGGAAAGACGGTCCTGTTCGTATCGGAGAAGGCGGCGGCGCTCGAAGTCGTCCGAAACCGGCTTAGCGATGTAGGCCTCGGCGCGTACATCCTCGAACTGCACTCTCACAAGGCGACCCGTCGCGAGGTCGCGACCGCGCTCGGTGCCGCGCTGGAGATCGTGCCGGTGCCGCCGAAGCCGATGAGCGCGATGGCGGTGGCCGCGGTGACCAGACGGCGCGAGCAGCTCACCGCGTACGCAGAGGCGATGAACGTGCCGCGGATGCCGCTCGGCTACTCGTTGCACGATGTGCTCGGGATGATCGCGCTGCTGGACGACATCCCGACCGCGCCGGCGACCGGGATCGCGCCGATCGATCTCACTGTCGAGGTGCTCGAACAGATCCAGAGCGAGGCGGCCTCGCTGGCAGATGCGTGGCGGCCGGCTGTGCAGGGCTCGTCGTTCGTGTGGCGAGCGGTGAGCACACAGCCGCCGACGGATGCGCTGCTCTATCAGGCGGCCTCGGCACTCGAGCGGCTGGTGGGGCTGGCCGGACGCAACATGGCGCTGATGGAGGCGCTGAACCTGCGCCGGGTCTCGGACGCGAGCAGGCTCGCCGAACTCCTCGACCTGCTGGCCGAGCGCCCTGCCGGGCTACCGAACAGCTGGCTTTCCGGGCCCGATCTGGACGAGATCTACTCGACCGTGCACCGGCTCACCGGTGACCTCGACGCAACGGCGGCGGCCGAGCAGGCGGCGACCAGCGCGGCCGGGATTCCCTGGCAGCGGCTACCCGATCCGGTAGCGATACCGGATCAGGAGCAGGAGTCGAACCCGCGGCCACCACTCGAGACCGACGAGTTGACGCCCGAGCGCGCCGTGGAGCTGAGCGAGATGTTCGCGGCCGACGCCGACCGCCTGGACGCCAGGATCAAGTCGCTGCGCGGCATTACGTCGATGCTCGGGCTACTTCCGGCGGTCACGGTCAGCGATGCGCGCGAGACCCTCACCGTTGCCGAGATCGCCGTCAAACGCGATCGGCCGGAGCGAGCCTGGCTGACACCGGACGGGCTGACTGCGGCGAAGGCGGCGGTGGCCGTGATCCGCGACGCGGCCGGACGGCTCGAAGCCGCGCAGGCCGCGGCGCGGGCCTACTTCACCGATGCGGCGCTGTCGGCGGACGTGACGGAGCTGGCCGCCAGGTTCGAGCGGACCCATCACGGGATCAACAAGCTGCGTGCCGGATATCGCGCCGACAAGCGATCGGTCGCCGCGATTACCGCCGCCCAGGTGGCGGTGGAGGCGGCCATCGCGCATCTCGGCCTCGCGGTCGAGTGGCAGCGGGCGGTTGCCGACCAGGAGGCGGTGGCAGCGAGCCAGGCCGGCGCACTCGGCGCCTGCTACACCGGGCAGACCACTGATCTTGCGCGAGTGGACGGGGTGCTCGCCGATGCTGCCGTAGCGGTTCGCCGGGCCGCCGGTGGCGTCATCGGAGGGGACAGCGTCCTAGCCGACTGCCTTGCCGCCGACCGTGACAGCCCGCCACCTCCGGCGCTCGCAGACCTGATCAGCGGTACCCGCCGGGACCTGGAGGAATGGATCTCCCGGC
>DATFRM010000358.1:0-9374 GCA_035263265.1 Actinomycetes bacterium | reverse complement strand
TTGAGGAACCAGTAGAACACGCACCCTCCATACCAACCGCTTGGTCAGGAACATTAGGGAACCTGGCTGGCCGGGGCAACGGTCCGGGTCGTTCGAACACCGATCGTGCTCGATCGCCAGGCCCGTTACCGGCTGGTCGCCGCGCGCCGGCGCGTGGGACGATGCCCACAGGGACGACTCGATCTCGCGCCGCTCTGTAAGGAGTACCACCGTGCGTGTACGCCCCGGCGGAGCGCCGGAAGCCTGCTGTCGATGCTGATCCGCGACAACGGCCTGTTCGCCGACTCTTACCTCCCGATCGCCGACCTGGATCCCCGGATGGCGAATGCTGCCCTCGACACGCTGCGGGAAGCAGGCATCGCGGCATACGCGAAGGCTTCCCCCGGCATCCCCGGGCCGTATCTGGACGTGCATCTACCGGTTCGCCCAAGCGATCGGCTGTTTGTGGATGCCGCCGCGGCGTCCTCGGCCCGCTCGGTGCTCGCCGAGATGCTTCCCGGTGAGCACGGATGGGTCCCGGTCGACGAGGGCGGTGACACCACGCAGGTCCCGGCCGAGCTGGTGGGCGCGACCGGCTCCCGCGGCACCGGTGATCCCGATCTGGACCAGATATGGGAGCAGATCGTCGCCGGATTCGACGCCACCCCCACCGATCCGATCCCCCGGTGGCCCGCGGAAGAGGAGGTCGTCCCGAGTGCCGAGCCGCCAGACGATCCCGACCGGGGCGGGCGCGACGGCCGGGTCATCCGTCGGGTGGATGTGGGCGACGGGTTGAGTCCGGCACCTCCGGATGGGGACGACGGCGCCGGTGCCGGCTCGGCCGGAGAAGACGAGGGACACTACGTTCCGCCGGAGCCGCCGCCGCTTCCGGAGGTCGAGCCCATCACCAGGATCGCTTGGATCGGGGTGCTCGGCGGACCTCTGCTCCTGCTGGTGGCCGCCATCCTGGGCTGGCAACTGGCGGGACCCATCGCCTTCGTCGCGGTCGGCGGGTTCGTGGCCGGGTTCGGCACGCTGGTGACCCGGATGAAGGACCGCCCCCCGACCGATCTCGGCGGGGACGACGGCGCCGTACTCTAAGCGCTCTTGTACCTGCGCACCGCAGAGGGAGCCGACCGTGATCGTCAGCGAAACCGTCGAGATCCGCGGGCATCTCATCAACTCAGGGATCTTGGGCAAGGTGCTCCTGGATATCCGGGAGTTCGGCGGCGACTTCGTGATCGACCAGTTCGATGTGGGCAAAGAAGCCCAAGACGAGTCATATGCCCGGATATCGGTCAGCGCGGAGGACACCGAGGCGCTCGCCCGGCTCCTGATGACCCTGCAAACGAGAGGCGTCAACCTGGTCGAGCCCGGGGAGGCGGCAACCGAGCCGGCCGAGCAGGACGGCGTGTTCCCCGATGACTTCTACTCCACCACGAACCTGCCGACGCTGGTTCGGATCGGCGGCCGGTGGGTGCCGGTCGACAACCCGGAGATGGACTGCGGGCTGCTCATCGCCGGCGATCGGGTCCGCACAATCCCGGTCTCCGACGTACGCCGCGGCGACCAGATCGTGTGCGGTGCCCGCGGAGTGAAGGTTCTGCCGCTGCAGGTACAGCGCGTGCGGGACGAGTCCAGCTTCGACTTCATGATCTCCGAGGTGTCATCGGAGAAGCCGCAGGCGCTGCTGGTCAGCCTGATCGCCGAACAGATGCGCGCCGTCAAGGCGGCCGGCCAGAAGGTCCTCTGGGTCGGCGGTCCGGCGATCGTGCACACCGGCGCCGCTCCGGCCATGGTCGAGCTGGTGCACGCCGGCTACGTCGACGTGTTGTTCGCCGGCAACGCGCTAGCGACTCACGACATCGAGGCGGCCATCTACGGCACGTCGCTTGGCGTCGACCTCGCCAGGGGGCTGGGTGTCCAGCACGGCCACGAGCATCACATCCGGGCCATAAACGCAGTACGCAAGGCGGGCTCGATCGCGGCTGCGGTGGAGCAGGGCATCCTGACCGGCGGGATCATGCATGCGCTGGTCCGGGCCGGCATTCCGTTCGTGCTGGTGGGCTCGGTGCGCGACGACGGCCCGCTACCCGACGTCTACATAGATGTGGTCGAGGGCCAGCGGGCGATGCGTGCGCAGTTGCCCGGCGTAGGGTTCGCCATCATGGTCGCGACCATGCTGCATTCTGTGGCGACCGGCAACATCCTGCCCGGGTCCATTCCGCTGGTCTGCGTCGACATCAACCAGGCGACGGTGACCAAGCTGGCCGACCGCGGGTCAGCACAGGCCCGCGGCATCGTGACCGACGTCGGGCTGTTTCTGGAGCAGTTGGCATTCGAGTTGGTGCCCGGCTACCGGGGGTCAGGCCGCAGCCGGGAGCCGAAGGTCGGCCAGCACGGGTAGATGATCGCTGGCCCGGTCCAGTTCGGGTAGGTGTACCGGAACGCCGCAGCGCTGGACCTCTACTCCGGCCGACACGAAGATGCCGTCGATCCGGCGGTTCGGCGACTTCGCCGTGACCGTGAACTCGCCGCCCCACGGCGCCTTGACGTACGCATCGGTCAGGTCGCCGACCAGACCCTGCCACCGCAGCCCGTGCGGCTGCTCGTTGACGTCGCCGGCCAGCACCAGTTCGGTCGCATCCAGCCGGTGTACGTGGGACAGCACCTCGGGCACCTGGTACGCCCGCTCGTCGTCGTCGAGCGAAAGGTGCATGCTGGCGACCCCGAACCGGGCACCCTGGATCTGCAGCACCGCCATCGCCAGACCGCGCTGATGCAGCCCGGGTCGCTTCCGCAACAGAACGTCCTCGGTATGCAGCACCCGGACGCGCAACCCGGCGAGCAGCAGCATCGCCCCTGCCGGACGCCCGCCGGTCACTACGACTAAGCCGGATCTTCGGGCCAACTCGGCACACAGCGAGCGCCAGCGGAAGAAGCGGGGTGCCTCCTGGACGCAGACCACATCCGGATCGCAGGCGCGGATGATCCGGCCGAGCGCGCTCCGGTCATCTCGCATCGAGCGGACGTTGTACGACATCACCCGGACCGGGATCCCGCTCATGATCCAACCCTAGTGGTCATTCGCGCCTCGGGATCGCAGCCATCGGTGACCTGCCCCCGAACAGCCGCGACCGGCCCGACCTCAGCCAGCAGGAGCCGGTTCCGGGCCAGGAGCCGCCGTACCGAGCCGATCCAACTCGTGCGCAAGCTGATCGAGCTCCGCCCCACCCGCCATGAGCCGGGTCAGGTCCTCGCGGCTGATCTCGGACTTGGCGAACTCACCGAGGCTCTGGCCACGGTTGAGCACCAGGAAGTGGTCTCCGACCGGGTACGCGTGGTGCGGGTTGTGGGTGATGAACACCACGCCGAGCCCGCGGTCCCGCGCCGCCGCGACGTACCGCAGCACCACCCCGGCCTGCTTAACCCCGAGCGCCGAGGTCGGCTCGTCGAGGATGAGCACGCGGGCGCCGAAATAGACCGCGCGCGCAATCGCCACCGACTGCCGCTCCCCGCCGGACAGCGTGCCGACCGGCTGGTCCGGATCCCGGATGTCGATCCCCATCGCGGCCAGCTCGGCTCGGACGATCTTGCGTGCGCTCACCACGTCGAAGCGGCGCAACGGTCCGAAGCCCTTGGTCGGCTCCGAGCCGAGGAAGAAGTTCCGCCACACCGACATCAGCGGGATCATCGCGAGGTCCTGGTACACGGTCGCGATGCCGCGGTCCAGCGCGTCGCGCGGACTGGAGAACTGCACCGGCTCCCCGTCCACGCGGTAGGTGCCCCGATCCTGCCGGAACACCCCGGACAAGATCTTGATGAGCGTCGACTTCCCGGCGCCGTTGTCGCCCAGTACGCAGGTCACTCCACCGGCCCGGACGGTGGTCGAGATGCCGGTAAGGGCAATCACACTGCCGAAGTACTTGACCAGGTCTTCGACCTCGAGCAGCGCCGGCTCCGGAGCGGTCGTGGCGGTGGTGTCGGTCGGAACTGTCATCGCCGGACCTCCTCCGCATACCGGCGGACTAGATTGTTCGTCAGCACAGCCAGCAGCAGCATCACGCCGAGGAACAGCTTGAACCAGTCCGCGTCCCAGCCGGCGAACACGATGCCATTCGCCGCCATGCCGAACACGATCGCGCCGATTGAGGCGCCGATCGCCGAGCCGTAGCCACCGGTGAGCAGGCATCCGCCGATGACCGCGGCGACGATGTAGATGAGCTCTTGGCCGATACCGATGTTGGCCTGGACCGAGGTAAACCGGACCGCACCGATGGTGCCGACCAGCCAGGCCGCCCCGGCGGTGGTCATGAACAGGCCGACCTTGGTGCCGGCGGCCGGAACCCCGACCGAGCGCGCGGCGGGCGCGTTGCCGCCGACCGCGAAGATCCAGTTGCCGATCTTCGTGCGCATCAGGATCCAGGTAGCGACCGCGGCGACTGCGATCCACCACAGGATCGCCACCCGGAACTGCACGCCGAACAGCGTGAACGTTCCGGCCAGCAGCGGTTTCACGGCGTCGTAGCCGGGCGCTTTGGCCAGTCCCGACACCTGCACGGTGCCGGTGATCGCCTTTGTGACGCCGAGGTTGAGACCTTGCAGCATCAGAAACGTGCTGAGCGTGACGATGAAGCTGGGCAGCCCGGTCTTGACCACCATGACGCCGTTGAACGCGCCGATCAGCAGCGCCACCACGAGGCTGGCAAAGATCGCGGCCCAGATGTTCCAGCCGTACTCGGTGGCCAGGATCATGACCACCAGCCCGGTGGTTGCGGTCATCACCCCGGCCGACAGATCGAACTCCCCACCGATCATGAGCATGGCGATGGCCACCGCCATGATGCCCAGCGTGGACGCCGGATCGAGCCAGATCGCCACCCCGTCCAGGGAGCGGAACACACTGGACTGGGTGGCGAAGAACACGAACACGGCGATCGCCCCGACCACTGAGCCCAGCTCGGGACGTACCAGAATCCGGCGAAGCCGGCTGATCTCGGCGACCCGCTCGTCGACGGGTGGCGCGGCCGTGGTCATACACACCGTCCCTTCCGGGCGGATGCCGGGCGGAGTGCGGGCGGCCACCGCCGCCCGATCCGGATCATTACCGGCGCTGTCAGCAAATGATCACCCAGTTTGGGCGGTTTGTCTGCGCGGAGGGCCAGTAATGATCCGGGTCGAAGCGGACGGCGACGGTATGGGTTACCGGGTGCCGGACTGGGCCAGCTCAGCCACCTGAGCCGCGTTGTCCTTGGTGACGAACCCTGGCCCGGTCAGCACCGGCAGCCCGCCGCCGACCGTGTTGAGGTTCGTCTTGTACAGGTACAGGAACACCACCGGCAGGTAGCCCTGCAGGTACTGCTGCTGGTCGACGGCGAACAGGATCTCGTCGTTGTTGATCGCGTCGATGACGTCGCCGGACAGGTCGAACGTCGCCAGCTTGGCCGATGATCCGGCGTCCTTGATCGCGTCTCGGGCGGCGATGGCGATGCCCGGGTTCAGCGTGAGCACGCCGTTGATGGACGAGTCGGCCTGCAGCTTCGCGGTGATCTTCGCACTGGCGTCGGCGAGGTTTGCGATGTCGACCTGCAGTTCCTCGACGGAGCCACCGACCGTGGTCTTGGCACCGTCGCAGCGTTGGGTCAGCCCGACGTTGCCCGCCTCGTGGATCACGCAGAGCAGCTTGGTGACCCCGGCCGTCTTGAGCTGCTCGCCGGCACCCTCGCCGGCGACCGTTTCGGTCTGGCCAACGTGAGCAAGCGCGCCGAACTCCTTGGAGCGATCGGCGCCCGAGTTGATCGTGATGACCGGGATGCCGGCCGCCACCGCGGCCTTGATCGACTCCTCGAGCGCGTCCGGGTTGGCCATCGAGACCACGATGCCGTCGACACCCTGGCTCACCGCGGCGTCGATCAGCTGCGACTGCTGCGCCGGGTCACCGTTGCTCTGGTAGTTCACCGTGACTCCGAGATCGCGGCCGGCCGCCTCGGCACCGTTCTTCACCACGTCCCAGAACGCGTCGCCGGCACTGCCGTGGGTGACCACCGCGATGGTGATGTCGCCGCCCTGACCTCCCGCAGGGGACGTGGTCTGGCTGGCCTGGTTGTCGTCGTCGCTGGTGCACGCCCCGAGAGTCAACGTGACGAGTGCGGCGACAACGATTAATCGCTTGGTTCGGTTCATCTACGGACCTCCCTGATCCGATCGGAGCGCTACAAGTACGTCCGTTGCGCTTTCTTGTCGATCTCGTACTGAGCCCGAGCCGCCTGGGTGCCCGCCCGGCTGCTCACCGCGGCGACCGGCACGTCCCACCACGCTTGCGAGCTGGGCGCGGCCACCAGCGGATCCGTCCGCACGTGCACTACCGTGGTCCGGTCGGCCCGGACCGCAGCCCGCAGCGCCTCGCGCAGCTCCGCGATACCGGTCACCGAGGTGACCTCGGCGCCCAGACTGGCCGCGTTCGCCGCCAGGTCGACCTCGACCGGCGGACCGTCCAGCGCGCCGGTGGCCGGGTTGCGGGTCAGGTACTGGGTGCCGAACCGACCGTTGCCGATCGACTCGGACAGCGCGCCGATCGACGCGAAACCCTGGTTCTCCACCAGCACAACGATGATCTTGACGTGTTCCTGCGCAGCGGTCACTAGCTCCTGCGCCAACATCAGGTACGAGCCGTCGCCGACCAGCACGAACACCTCGCGGTCCGGCGCAGCCAGCCTGACCCCGATCCCACCCGCGATCTCGTAGCCCATGCACGAGTAGCCGTACTCGACGTGGTAGCCCTTCGGATCCCGGGTGCGCCACAGCTTGTGCAGGTCACCGGGCATCGACCCGGCCGCACATACCACCACGTCGCGCGGTCCGGCGATCTCGTTCACCGCTCCGATCACCTCGGGCTGGCTCGGCAGCGGACCGTGACCGGCGTGGTAGGCAGCATCGATCGCGCCCTGCCAGTCCGCCGCCAGCTCGCGCGCTCGGTCGGCATAGCCGGGCTCGACCGACCACCCCGTGAGTGCCTCCGCGAGCGCGGCCAGCCCGACCCTCGCGTCCGCGACCAGCGCCTGCCCGGCCAACTTGTAGGCGTCGGGCGCGGCCACGTTGAGGTTGACGAAGCGGATGCCGGTATCGGCGAACAGCGAGCGCGACGCGGTGGTGAAATCGCTCCACCGGGTGCCGACGCCGATCACCACATCGGCGTCCCTGGCGAGCGTGTTGGCCGCGGTCGTGCCGGTTGCGCCGATCGCGCCGACCGCCGACGGGTGATCGAACCGTAGCGAGCCCTTACCGGCCTGGGTCTCCGCGACCGGGATCCCGGTCGCCTCGGCCAGCTCGCGCAGTTCCTCGGTCGCCCCCGCGTAGATCACCCCGCCGCCGGCCACCAGCAGCGGCCGGCGGGCCGACTGGATCAGCGCGGTCGCCGCGGCCAGCGCCTCCGGCTCGGGCAGCGGCCGGCGGACTCGCCAGACCCGTTCGGTCAGGAACTCGGCCGGAAAGTCCCAGGCCTCGACTTGCACGTCCTGCGGCAACGCCAGCGTGACCGCGCCGGTCTCGGCCGGATCGGTCAGCACCCGCACCGCGGCCAGTGCAGCTGGCACAAGTTGCTCGGGACGGTTGATCCGGGCGAAGAACTTCGACACCGGGATCAGGCAGTCGTTGACGCTGACCTCGTAGGAGCGCGCATCCTCGAGCTCCTGCAGCACCGGGTTGGCCACCCGGCCGGCGAACACGTCGCCGGGCAGCAGGAGCACCGGCAGCCGGTTCACGGTGGCCAGCGCCGCGCCGGTGACCAGGTTCGTCGCCCCCGGTCCGATCGAGGTCGTGCACGCATAGGTGGACAGCCGGTCGGCCATCCGGGCGTAGCCGACAGCGGTGTGCACCATCGCCTGCTCGTTGCGGGCCAGCACGTACGGCAGCGTGTCGCCGGCCTCCAGCAGCGCCTGGCCGATACCGGCGACGTTGCCGTGTCCGAAGATGCCCAGGCAGCCGGCGAACAGCCGGGTCCGCTGGCCGTCCCGTTCGGTCCACTGGTTGGCAAGGAACCGTACCAGGGCCTGCGCCACGGTCAGCCGTACCTGCTCGGTCACCGGCCGGCCCTCCCCCCGCGTGTGGTCATCGGAAGCCGGGCGTCGATCGGCTGATCAACCCACTGCTTACGGATCCAGGCATGCGCCGGGTCGTCGCTGAACGCCATGGTCCGCTGCTCGGCGGGTCCGGCCAGCACGTTGAGGTAGTACAGGTCGTAGCCGGGCGCGGCCATCGACGGTCCGTGATAGCCGTGCGGGACCAGCACCACGTCACCGGTGCGAACCTCGCGCAGCACATCGATGTCTTTGCCCGGATGCCCGTAGACCCGCTGGTAGCCGAAGCCGTACTCGCCGGCGACCTCAAAGTAGTAGATCTCCTCGAGCACCGCTTCGCCCAGGTCCTCGGTGTCGTGCTTGTGCGGCGGGTAGCTCGACCAGTTCCCGCCCGGGGTAAGCACCTCCACCGCGCTCAGCCTCACCGTCTCGAACGCGTCCGGCGCGCAGAAGTTCGTCACCTGCCGGCTGGCGGACCCGGCCCCGCGCAGCTCGACCGGCACGCTCTCCGCGGGGCCGTACCGGACCGGCAGCCGGCGCTCGCACCGCGCGTTGGGTAACGCGTAACGCCCGCCGCTGGGTGCGGTCAGCGTCAGCACCGCGTCCCTGGGTACGTAGCCGAAGTCGGTCACTCGGTCGAAGACCGAGGATCGGCCGGACAGCTCGAGCGTGTCTCCGTCGGCCTTGACCAATGCGGGACCGCCGGCCAGCGGCAGCACCAGCACCTCCGCGTCTCCGGTACCGGTCTGGTAGCTCTCCCCCGGCGACAGCTCGACGACGTCCAACCCGCAGAACGACCAGCCCGCGTTGCGGGGATCGATGTGCAGTGTCAGCGTCATGTCCCTCATCCCAGCCGCACGGCTCGGTCGACGGCGCCGGCCACATCGTCGTCGCGCGGGTACAGCAGCGCCCGGCCGGCCACGATGCCGCGCACGGTGGGCAACACGAGCGCCTTACGCCAGCGGGCGTACATCTCCCCAGCCGCGTCCCCGGAGTCCGCGGTGTCACCGCCGAGCAGCAACACCGGCAGCGTAGACGCCTCGAGCACCTGCTCCATGCCATCGACCACCGGCAGTTTCAGCCAGGTGTACGCCGACGTGGCGCCGAGCCCGGAAGCTACCGCCACCGCGGTGCTCACCGCGTCCACGGACAGGTCGTTGCGCACCCGACCCTCGACCTGGGTGCACAGAAACGGCTCGACCATCGCCATCAGCCGGTGCCCGGCCAGGTCGGTGATCGCCCCAGCGCACGCGGCGATGGTGCGGACCGAGGCCGGATCGTCGGGGTCGATGCGCAGCAGCATTTTTCCGCCGTCGAAAC
>DATFRM010000357.1:0-9088 GCA_035263265.1 Actinomycetes bacterium | reverse complement strand
GCGGCGAGATCAAGGACGGTTGCATCTGGGGCCGTGGCGCGATCGACATGAAGGACATGGACGCGATGATGCTGGCGGTCGTCCGGCACTGGGCCCGGACCGGCACGACGCCGCCGCGCGACATCGTCCTAGCGTTCATCGCCGACGAAGAAGCCGGCGGCAACTACGGCTCGTCCTGGCTGGTCAAGAACCGACCAGACTTGCTGGCCGGCTGTACCGAGGCGGTCGGCGAGGTCGGCGGGTTCTCCTACACCGTCTCCGATGCTCTTCGCCTCTACCTGATCGAGACGGCCGAGAAGGGCATGGCCTGGATGCGGCTGACCGCGACCGGGACCGCCGGGCACGGCTCGATGCTCAACGATGACAACGCGGTCACCGAGCTGAGCGCCGCGGTGGCTCGTCTCGGCCGGCACCAGTTCCCGGTGCGGCTCACCGCGACCGTAAGGCACTTCCTCGACGAGATCTCGGCTGCGCTGAATATCGAGCTCGACTACGACGACCTGGAGACGACGGTGGCCAAACTCGGTCCGGTCGCGCGGATGGTCGGCGCCACCATCCGGCACACCGTGAACCCGACCATGCTGTCCGCGGGCTACAAGGTGAACGTGATCCCGGGCGAGGCGCACGCGAATGTCGACGGGCGGTTCCTGCCCGGTCTGGAGGACGAGTTCCTCACCGAGCTAGATGAGGTGCTCGGTCCGCGAGTCCGGCGCGAATTCATTCATCACCACATCGCGATGGAAACCGAGTTCTCCGGCTCGCTGGTGGAGGCCATGGCAGCCGCGCTGAAGGCCGAGGATCCGGCCGCCCGCGCGATTCCGTACTGCCTATCGGGCGGCACCGACGGGAAGAACTTCAGCCGGTTGGGCATCCGCTGCTTCGGGTTCTCCCCGCTACAGCTACCGCCTGACCTGGACTTCGCCGGAATGTTCCACGGAGTCGACGAGCGGGTGCCGGTAGACGGGCTCCGCTTTGGCGCCCGGGTGCTGGACCGCTTCCTTACCAGCTCATAGTCGGCCGCAACGCGTAGCAAAGGCGCGAACGGGGTACCGTTTCCGGCTATGCCCGATGGGACCAACTCCGCGGCCGTGTCCGTCCCGGTCCGGGCCGCTGCCGAGGCGCTCAAGCAGGCCGTCGACCGGCATCTGGCAGCGGTGGAGGCGCGCACTGGGGAGAGCGATCCGGCCGTTCAAGTGGCGTACACCGAACTGCACGACATCGCGGCCCGCTACGACGATCTGCTGTTCGAGCACCACGACGAGGTCACCCCGTTCATCTTCGCCGACCGCCCGGACGAGGAGGTGGAGCTGAACGGGTACGACGAGGAAGCCGACGGCCCGCCGCAATGGGTAAGCGTCGCCTCCCGCTGGAACCTCGAGATCATCGATGGCGACGTGCTGCAGGACGCGGGCGCGCTTGCTTACCTGGCCACCCATCCCGGTGCCAGCCATGAGGACGCGGAAGAGGACGCAGGCACCGTGACCAAGGCGCTGAGCAACCTGCTCGACGCATACGGCGAACGCGGTCTCGTTGACCGGGCCGAGGACTGCGGCCTTAGGCCGCGGGGCTCGACGAGCTGGCTGCTGGCCGCCGAGCCGGTAACCGGCGAGGACTGGATGGACGCGCCGTTCGAGGACCTCGATCCGGACGTGCTGCTGTACCGGATCGACGAGCTGTACCCGGGCGACTCCTAGCCCGAATCGGCCAGATCCGCCAGCCGTTCGCGCAGCAGCGCGACCAGGCGGGTCCGGCGGAGCCGACCGCTACGAATCGCCACCGCCTGGCGCAGCGCCGGTCCGGCGTCCGAGATCACGGTCAGGTGCTCGGTCCCCCTAGTGAGCGCGGTATAGATCAGCGGGCGGTCAGCGTGCCCGACGCTCTCCGCCGGGAGGACGGCGACGGCCGCGGGCCAGTGCCGGCCGTGCGCCTGCTGGACGGTCACCGCCCAGCCGTGCCGCAACCCGTCAAGCTCAGCAAGCGGTACTTCGACCTGCTCCCCATCGACGTCGACAACGAGCGCACCCGGGGCGTCCTTGACCACGATGCCGTACTGCCCGGCCAGCAGCCCGGCGGACGGGCGGGCCGCGACGCACACCACTCGATCGCCCAGGTCGAAGCCCTCGTACCGGCCGGGGCCCGGGTTCAGCCGCTCCTTGAGAACCCGGTTCAGCGCGATCGTCCCCGCCAGCCCGCGATGGGCCGCCGTCACCACCTGGATCGCTTCGGTGGCATACCCAAGCGCGCGTGGAATCGAATCGGTAACCAGCTGGCTGACCCGGCGGGAGGCATCGCCGGCATCGCTCGCGCCGACCACGACGACTTGCCGGTCGGCGGCGGCCACCGGCGGCAACACTCCGGTCCGGACCGCCGCGGCCAGCTCGGCGATCGTGGTCGCGGGATGCGGGCCCGGGTCGGCCGGGCCAGAGCCGGTGGTGCCGGTAGCCGCGCCTGCAGGGCCGGCCGGAAACAGTCCGGAGCCCGCCAAGTCGGCAAACGGCTGGCCGGGCCCGGGGAATGGCGCGATTTCGGCCGGATCGCCGGCCAGGATGAGCGAGGCGGTCTCGGGCAGGCCGGCCAGCGCTGCGGTCAACCGGTCGTAGCCGAGCGCGGCGGCCTCGTGGAGCACGACCACGCCCGCTTCGCTCGCCGAAGGGTCTGGATCCTGGCCGGTTGCGCCCGGCTGCCGCAGCTCTAGCCGGAGCGTCCCGCCGCCGGTGACGAACGAGGCGATCGCGTCAGCGAGATCCTCTTCGAGGACCCCGTAGCGGGGGAGTGCCAAGCCGGCCGGATCATCGAGCACCCGGCCGCTCGCCACCGCCGTGTCGACCGCCAGGGCCGGATCGGCCACACCCAGACCAGGCAGCGCCAGGCGTACCTTCTCCGCCGGCGTCACGGTGTGCCCGTCCAGCCCAACCCGGGACAGCAGCCAGCAAGCCAGCCCGGCGAGGCGGCGCTGGTCGTCCGCCCGGGTCGTGCCGAGCCTGGCTCTGGCGTACCGATCGACCTGATCGGGCCGCAGCTCCGGGGCCGCGAGCAGCCGCCACGGATCGGCAGCTACCTGTTCGGCCGCGTCGGCGCCCAGTGCACGGACCGCAGCGGCCGCGATATGCGGCGGCAACTCGAGTGCGACCAGCGCGTCGGCCGAGTCGGCCGGACCGGAGGGGTCGACAGCGGCGTCGGCTGGATCGCCTGCGACGTCGGTCGGGTCGAACAAGGCGTCGGCCTGTTCGGGTGGGTCGACTGCGGACATCACGACTCCCAAACGCTGCAGCGGCCGGCGAGCCGGCTCGGCCTACTGTTGCCGCTCCGGGTAGCCCATCGGCGGCCGGGATACGTCATCGAGAGCTTGCCGGATCTCGCTCGGCAGCGTGAGGCTTTCGGCGGCGAGGACGGCCCGCAGCTGGGCGTTGGTCCGGGCACCGACCACCGGCGCGGTTACCCCGGGCCGGTCTCTGACCCAGGCCAGTGCCACCTCGAGTGCCGGCACCCCCAGGCCGTCCGCGGCGGTGGCGACCGCGTCGACGATCCGGCGTGAGCGCGGGTCGAAATACGCCTCGACGAACGACGCCAGATCGGGCGACGCGGCACGCGAGTCGGCCGGCACTCCATGCCGATACTTCCCGGTCAGCACCCCTCGTCCGAGCGGGGACCAGGGGAGCAGCCCGACACCGAGATGCGCGGCCGCGGGCACTACTTCGCGCTCGACACCGCGGGCGAGTAGCGAGTACTCCGCGGCGACCGCCACGACCGCTGCCCGGTCGGGCACCGCGCGCTGCCAGGTCGCCGCTCCGGCTAGCTGCCAACCGGAGCAGCTCGCGACCCCGGCGTAGCGAGCCCGGCCGGTGTCCACCGCGAAGTCCAGCGCGGACAGGGTCTCCGACAGCGGTGTGGCCGGGTCGAACCCGGACACCAGCCACAGGTCGACATGGTCGGTGCCGAGCCTGGTCAGCGACGCGTCAAGGGAGTCAAGCAGGGCCCGCCGCGAGGTATCGACCAGGCTGCCGGCCGCCCGGTCGGCACCGCGTTGCCCGGTCAGCGGCCAACCGGATCCGGCTCGGCTGGCTACCACTACTTGATCCCGGGACACCGCGCTGCCGAGCAGCATGCCCAGCATCTCCTCGGCGACTCCGTCCCCGTAGCCGGCCGCGATGTCGACAAGCGTGCCGCCGGACTCCACGAACGTCACCAGCTGATCGCGCGCGATCTCGTCGTCGGCGTCATGTCCCCACGTCATCGTGCCGAGGGCGAGCCGGGACACGCGCAGGCCGCTTCGGCCCAGACGACGTTCCTCCATGGTGGGGCGAGGTTACCGCGCGCCACGCCGCTAGAGTCTCCGCAGCACACGGCCGGATCGGGCCAGGTCAGCCCGGCTTTGACCGGCCCGGCGCGACAGATCGGGACAAGTGGGGAGCAAGCATGCGGTTGGGGGTCAACCTCGGATACTGGGCCAACGCGGCGGACGCACAAGCAGGCGTCACGCTGGCCAGGGAGGCCGACCGGCTCGGCTACTCCGTCGTGTGGGCCGCCGAGGCGTACGGGTCGGACGCCGCCACTACGTTGGCCTGGGTCGCCGCCGTTACCGAGCGGATCCACCTCGGCTCGGCGGTCTTCCAGATCCCCGGCCGCACCCCGGCGATGACCGCGATGACCGCGGCCAGCCTGGACGCGCTGTCGAATGGACGGTTCCGGCTCGGTCTCGGCGTCTCCGGACCCCAGGTGTCCGAGGGCTGGCACGGTGTGCCGTTCGCCAAGCCGCTGGGCCGGACCAGGGAGTACGTCACGATCGTGCGCAACGCGCTGGCCCGGCAGACGCTGCGCTTCGCCGGCGACCATTTCACGCTGCCGCTTCCGGGCGGCGCCGGCAAGCCGCTCAAACTGGCGGTGCATCCGATCAGCGAGCGCATTCCGATCTACCTGGCCGCGATCGGCCCGGCCAACCTGGAGCTGACCGGTGAAATCGCCGACGGCTGGCTGTCGATCTTCTTCGCGCCCGAGTACGCGGCCGAGCTGCTCGGCTCGATCCGGGCCGGCCAGCAACGAGCGGCAAGCGCCGACCGGGCCGACCAGGAGCGGGTGGCCAGCGCCGACCGGGCCGACCAGGAGCGGGTGGCCAGCGCTGACCGGCCTGGCGGCTTCGACGTCGTCGCCTCGACCCCGGTGGTGCTGGGCGCTGATCCGCAGGCCTGCGCGGATCCGGTGCGCGGCTACGCCGCGCTGTACCTCGGCGGGATGGGCAGCAAGGAGCAGAACTTCTACAACGCGCTGGCCCGGCGGATGGGCTACGAGGCGGGGGCGGAGCAGGTGCAGGAGCTGTTCCTGGCCAGGGAGTACCGGGCCGCCGCGGCCGCGGTGCCGTGGGAGTTCATCGACCGGACGTCGCTGCTCGGCCCGAAGGAGCGGGTCGCGGAGCGACTGCAGGCGTTCGCCACAGCCGGCGTGACCACGCTGTCGGTCTCTCCGAGCGGGCCGGGTGCGGACGCCGCGCAGACGTTGCGTACCCTCTCGGAGGCATTGGATGCCTCGGGGGTGGGTGAGTAGGGGGCGTTTGGGTTGAACCTCTTCCAGGCGGCGGTGCTCGGCATCGTCCAAGGGCTGACCGAGTTCCTGCCCATCTCCAGCAGCGGTCACCTGCGGATCGTGCCCGCGCTGTTCGGCTGGGAGGACCCCGGTGCGGCGTTCACCGCAGTCATCCAGCTCGGCACCATGGCCGCAGTGCTGCTCTACTTCTGGCGCGACATCGTCCGGATCATCTCGACCTGGTCGCGCAGCCTGGTACAGCCGGAGTTGCGCGGCGATCTGGACGCGCGGCTGGGCTGGTACATCGGGCTCGGCACGATCCCGATCGCGGTGTTCGGCGTGCTGTTCCAGAATCAGATCGAGACCACCGCCCGGGATCTGCGCCTGATCGGCGTCACGCTGATCGCGCTCGGCCTAGTGCTGCTATGGGCGGAACAGGTGGGCCGGCGCAACCGAGAGCTGCGCGGGTTGGGGCTGCGTGACGGCCTGCTCATCGGCCTCGCCCAGTCGGCAGCGCTGATTCCCGGGGTGAGCCGGTCCGGAGCGACCATCACGGCCGGGATGTTCCTCGGATTCACCCGGGAGGCCGCGGCCCGGTTCTCATTCCTGCTGTCCGTCCCGGCAGTGGTGCTATCCGGCCTGTTCGAGCTGCGCGACATCGGCTCTAAGGGCGGAGTTCCGGGGGTCGCTCCGACGGTGGTCGCGACCGTGCTGGCGTTCGTGACCGGGTATCTGTCGATCGCGTGGCTGCTGAAGTACCTGACCACGCACACGATGAAGATCTTCGTTGCCTACCGGGTGCTGCTCGGCCTGCTGATACTCGGGCTGCTGGCCGCCGGGGTGATCCAGCCGTAGCCAGCTTTCAGAGCCAGCCGCTTCGCTTGAACGCCCGGTACATCCAGGTGCACACCCCGCCCATCAGCAACAGCACCAGCGGGTATCCGTACCGCCACGTCAGTTCGGGCATGTGCTCGAAGTTCATGCCGTAGATGCCGGCGATCATCGTCGGCACCGCGGCGATCGCGACCCAGGCTGAAATCCGGCGCATGTCCTCGTTCTGCCGGACCCCGACCTGCGCGAGGTTCGCATGCAGGATGTCGGTGAGCAACTTGTCCTGCTGTTCGATCTGGTCGGCCACCCGCTGGGCGTGGTCGGCCACGTCGCGGAAGAACGGCCGGGCGTCGGCGCCGATGCCCGGGAGCAACCCGCTCGCGGCGATCTGCAACGGCTCGACTAGCGGGACGACAGCACGGCGGAAGTCGAGGACCTCGCGCTTGAGCTTGTAGATCGTCTCGGCGTCGTTGGTTCGCTCCGGCGAGAAAACGCGATCCTCGAGCTCGTTCAGGTCGTCGTCGAGCAGGTCAGCGATGACGATGTAGCGGTCGACGACGGAGTCCGCAACCGCGTACAGCACGGCCGCTGGACCGTGCGCGAGCACCCGCTGGTCGTGGGTCTCCAGCTGGTGCCTGAGCTCGGCAAGCGGGTTGGCCTCGCCGTGCCGAACGGTGACCACGAAGCTCGGCCCGACGAACAGCATGATCTCGCCGACCGACAGTGTCGAGTTGGCCTCGTCATAGTCCAGTGTCTTGAGCACGACGAAGATCGAGTCATCGAAGTGCTCGATCTTGGCCCGCTGATGTGCGTAAAGGGCGTCCTCGACCGCGAGCGGGTGCAGGCGGAATTCGGTGGCGACCTTGGTCAGCTCCGCTTCGGTGGGCTCGTAGAGACCGATCCAGACGAACTCCTCGCTATCGTTCTTGGCTCGCTCGACTGCCGCGGCCATGTCGTCGACATCGGCGATCCGCTTGCCCTTGCGGTAGATGGCGCAGTCGACGATCACGCAACCATTGTGGGCCCGAAACGCGCCCGGCTCGGTACAGGTCCGGTGATCAGCCGTGGCGGGTCGCTTGATCGCGCCATGCGGGCGCTCGATACGCCCCGGCTAGGCTGCCCGGGTGGCGACGGTGATCCTGGTCAGGCATGGGCGCACCGGGGCGAACACCGGCGGCGTGCTGGCCGGTGCGACCCCGGGCGTTGAGCTAGACGACACCGGCCGGGCGCAGGCCGAACGGCTGGCTTCCCGGTTGTCCGAGGTGGCACTGGCCGCGGTCGTGTCCAGCCCGCTGGAGCGGTGCCGGCAGACCGCGGAGGCGATCGTCGCCGGCCAGAGCAATCGTCCGGACGTCCGGATCGAGGAGCGGCTCACCGAGATCGGGTACGGCGACTGGACCGGCCGGCCGCTGTCCGAGCTCACCGCCGACCCGGCCTGGTCCACCGTGCAGCACTACCCCAGTGCGGTGCGGTTTCCCGGTGCCAACGGCGAGACGCTGCGCGCGGCGCAGATTAGGGCGGTCGACGCGATCCGGGACTGGGACGCCGCCATGATCGATCTGCACGGCGCTGACGCGATCTGGGTAGCCTGCTCGCACGGTGATGTGATCAAGGCGGTGATCGCCGACGCCCTCGGGATGCATCTGGATCTGTTCCAGCGGATCGTGGTCGACCCGGCCGGGCTCTCGGTCATCCGCTACACCGGGACGCGGCCCTACCTGCTCCGGCTCAATGACACTGGCGCCGTCTCGGATCTGAGGGCAGCCCGCCAGGCCGGCCCGGACGCGGTAGTGGGCGGTGGTGCGGGTGGGTCGTAGGGTGATTGACAGGGATCTAGTGGACGGGGTGGATCGTGCCACGTGAGGTGTTCCGCTACGACGTACCGGAACGGTTCGTGGCCGGCACCGTGGGCCAGCCCGGACAGCGCACGTTCTTCCTGCAGGCCAGTAGCGGCGGTCGGGTGACCAGCGTCGCCCTCGAGAAGGAGCAGGTGGCGCTGCTGGCCGAGCGGTTGGACGCGCTGCTGGACGAGGTGACCCGGCGTAGCGGCGGCACCGCGCCGGTACCGGCCAGCGCACCACAGGATCTTGAGGACAGCGCACCGCTGGACACGCCGATCTTCGAGGAGTTCCGGGTCGGCACGATGACCCTGGCCTGGGACGTCGACACCGAGACCGTCGTCATCGAGGCGCAGGCTCGCACCGAGGCCGAGGAGTCGGAGGAGGCCGAAGAGGCCGACGAGGAGGCCGCGGAGCTCGACGAGGAGGCCGAGGTCGAGGCGCTGTCCGACAGTGCCGAAGGCCCGCCGGTACTACGGGTGCGGATGACCGCCGCGATGGCGCGCGCATTCGCGAAGCGCGCCCAGGCCGTGGTGGCCGCCGGTCGCCCGCCGTGCCCGTTCTGCGGGCTGCCGCTGAGCGCAGAGGGCCACATTTGTCCGCGCCAGAACGGCCAGCGGCCGTCGGTATAGCCGTGACCGCTACCCCGGTGCTCGACCATGCAGCCGCGCACCAGCTACTCACCGACGGCGAGCTCGAAGTGGTCGGCCGGTTGGTCGAAGCGTCCAACGCCACGCTGTACTGCCGGATCTCCACCGGGAGCGCCGAGGCGACGTGCGTGTACAAGCCCGAGGCCGGCGAGCGCCCGCTTTGGGACTTTCCCGACGGCACGCTGGCTCGCCGCGAGCTGGCCGCCTACCTGGTCTCGGAGCTGACCGGTTGGGCGATCGTGCCGCCCACGG
>DATFRM010000356.1:0-3733 GCA_035263265.1 Actinomycetes bacterium | reverse complement strand
GTTCTTGCGGCGCTGCGCCTCCTTGTGCGCGCGGGCGGCGACCCGGGTGCGGGCGGCCGAGACGACCTTCTCCAGCAGCGCGCGGGCCTGGGCCTTCTCGGCCCGCTTCGACGAGGTGAGGAAGTCACGCAGCCGGTTGCCGACCACCTGGGCAACGATCCGGGACGCGGCCGGGGTGCCGAGCACCTCTTTGGTCTGGCCCTCGAACTGCGGCTCGGCCAGCCGGACCGTCACTACCGCGGTGAGGCCTTCCAGCACGTCGTCCTTGATGATCGCGTCCTCGCTCTGGCGCAGCATCCGGGCCGAGCGCAGCACGTCGGAGAACGTGCGGACCAGTGCCCGCTCGAACCCGGCCAGGTGGGTACCGCCCTTCGGGGTAGCGATGATGTTGACGAAGCTCTTGACCACCGTGTCGTAGCCGGTGCCCCATCGCAGCGCCACGTCGACGGTAAGCTCGCGCTCGACCTCCCCGGGCGTCAGGTGACCCTTCGCGTCCAGCACCGGAACCGTCTCGGTGAACTGCCCGGTCCCGGTCAACCGAAAGACGTCGGTGACCGGCCGATCGGTGCCGAGGTACTCGCAGAACTCGCTGATCCCGCCCTTGTAGACGAAGATCTGTTCGGTCGGCTCGGGGGCGCGCTCGTCCTTCACGGCAATGGACAAGCCGGGCACCAGGAACGCGGTCTGCCTGGCCCGTGCATACAGGTCCGGCAGCAGGACCTGCGCCTCCTTGATGAACATCTGCCGGTCCGGCCAGAACCGGACCCGGGTGCCGGTGACCCGTTTCGCGACGCGCTTGACCTTGCGCAGCCCCGAGCGTGCGGTGAACGATGCCGAGCTGCCGGCGCCGGCGAACTCACCCGCCTTGCCGCGCCGGAAACTGATCGCGTAGGTCGAACCGCCCCGGTCGACCTCGACGTCGAGCCGGGCCGACAGCGCATTGACCACGGACGCGCCGACACCGTGCAGACCCCCGGTCGCCGCGTACGATCCGCCGCCGAACTTGCCACCGGCATGCAGCTTGGTCATCACCAACTCGACCCCGGACAGCCCGGTCTTCGGCTCGATGTCGACCGGGATGCCGCGCCCGTTGTCGCCCACTTCGATCGAACCATCGGCGGCCAGCACGACCTCTATCTGGTCACAGACCCCGGCCAGCGCTTCGTCGACCGCGTTGTCAATGACCTCCCACAGGCAGTGCATGAGACCGCGCGAGTCGGTGGACCCGATGTACATCCCCGGCCGCTTGCGGACGGCCTCGAGCCCTTCGAGAACGAGCAGGTGGCGGGCCGTATAGCCATGATCGGACTCGCCACCTGACAGCAACGCGGTCTGCACGCTCACGCTGGCGAGACTAGCTCGACGGTCCGACGAAGTCGCGGCGGCTCACCGGGAACGGATGAAGCGCCAAGCGACGTCGATTCGGGACTCCCGGTAGGGTCGGAAGGAAGGGGAAGCGGGGTTGGTAACGGGGTGGGACGCTGGTGCGTTCGCAGCTTCCGGGGGCGTGACGCGAATCACATCGTGACCATGAACCCGCGGGCTAGCTTGAGCGTCTGTAAAGCAACACAGGTGAACGGCAGGTGATCTGCACCACGTTGGCAGAAAAGCGGGAACGGGAACGGCCGTGGATTTGTTCACGGAATGGGCACCTAACTAAGCCACCGAAGAAAGAGGCGACGTTGACCACAGCACTAGCACCGACCGGCGACGCGCTCACGGCGCATGACCGGTGTGATCGCTGCGGCGCCCAGGCCTATATCCGCGCCGTACTCGCCGGCGGTGAACTGTTCTTCTGCGCGCATCACTGGCGCAGGTATGCCGACGCACTCCGGCAGTTTGCAGCGGAGATCCACGATGAGACTGACCGGCTCCTGGACACCCCGGCAATCGCGGGTGAGGAGGAGCGCTGATCTGATGAACCGGGGGCGTTGATCCGAACTGGACGCGCTTGACCGAGCGACAATAGAGCCGAAGGGCGGCGGCCACACCACACCGGTGGCCGCCGCCCTTCGCTTGCGTCAGTCCAGGTAGTCCCGGAGCACCTGAGAGCGGGACGGGTGTCGCAGCTTGGACATGGTCTTGGACTCGATCTGGCGGATCCGCTCCCTAGTTACGCCGTAGACCTTGCCGATCTCGTCGAGCGTCTTGGGCTGACCGTCGGTCAGGCCGAACCGCATTGAGACCACGCCGGCCTCCCGCTCGGAGAGCGTGTCGAGCACCGAGTGCAGCTGCTCCTGGAGCAGCGTGAACGACACCGCGTCGGCCGGGACGATCGCCTCGGAGTCCTCGATCAGGTCGCCGAACTCCGAGTCGCCGTCCTCACCCAGCGGGGTGTGCAGCGAGATCGGTTCGCGGCCGTACTTCTGGACCTCGATGACCTTCTCCGGGGTCATGTCGAGCTCCTTGGCCAGCTCCTCCGGCGTCGGTTCGCGGCCCAGATCCTGCAGCATCTGGCGCTGCACTCGAGCCAGCTTGTTGATCACTTCGACCATGTGCACCGGGATCCGGATGGTCCGAGCCTGGTCGGCCATGGCTCGAGTGATCGCCTGCCGGATCCACCAGGTCGCGTACGTGGAGAACTTGTAGCCCTTGGTGTAGTCGAACTTCTCCACCGCTCGGATCAGACCGAGGTTGCCCTCCTGAATCAGGTCGAGGAAGAGCATGCCCCGGCCGGTGTACCGCTTGGCCAGCGATACCACGAGGCGGAGGTTCGCCTCGAGCAGGTGGTTCTTGGCCCGGCGGCCGTCGATCGCGATGATCTCCAGCTCGCGTCGGAATCGTGGACTGTGCCGGTCCCCGCTGTGGATCTTCTCGTCGGCAAACAGGCCCGCCTCGATCCGCTTGGCCAGCTCGACCTCCTGCTCCGCGTTGAGCAGCGGGACCTTGCCGATCTGCTTGAGGTAGTCCTTGACCGGGTCTGCCGTGGCCCCGGCCTGGGCGACCTGGGCGGCCGGTTCGTCGGCGTCATCCTCGTCGGAAAGTACGAATTCCTCGGCCTCGCCCTGGACCTGCGCAAGCTCCTCGTCCAGTTCGAGCTCGGGACCCAGCTCATCGGCCAACGCGGCATCGTCGACCGGTCCCGCGTCGCCGACGGCCGGCGTACCAGCGCCCAGCGCGGCGGCCGCCGCGTCCGGTGCCGAGCCTCCGGCCGTTTGCTTGGTCGCGGTCTCGGACGCGTCTTCGACGCCGGCTGGTGCTGTGCTGTCCCTGGCGGACTTGCTCTTGGCCGTGGACTTGGCGGTCGCGCCCGCCTCCTTCGGCTCCACCTCCCCGGTGTCCTGGGCGATGTCCGTTTCGGTCATCGGTGCGGACTTGGCTGCCTTGGCTGCGGCGCTCGTCTTCGTGGTCTTCTCCCTCGTCGATGGAATCTTGCTCGAGGTCTTGGCGCGGGACGTGGTCGAGGTCTTGGCGCTGGTCGTGCTCCCGGCCGTCCGGGTTGTGGCGCTGGCCTTCCTGGCCGGGCTCGCCTTCTGCGCCGAGTTCGCCGACTTGGTGCCGGCGGCCGGCTTGGCAGTACTCGCCGTCTTCCCCGCGGTGGCCGACTTTTCCGAGCCGATCGACTTCGCCGAACCCGTCGACTTCGCCACGCTGACCGACCTGGACGGGCTCGCCTTCTTCGCTGCGCCGGCGGCCTTGGCGGTGTCCGTGGCCTTGCCCCTGGCCGCGGATGCCGGCGTCTTGGCGGCCGCCCGGGCGGACACTGCCTGTTTGGCGGCCGATGTGGCCGCGA
>DATFRM010000355.1:0-4821 GCA_035263265.1 Actinomycetes bacterium | reverse complement strand
TCCCGTACAGCCAGGTCCGCGCTTCGTCGACGAGGTCGTCGAAGACTCGGCCGAACCGAGTATCGGGCACCAGGTACACCACGATGCGGCCGCCCGCGTCCTGGCGGACCATGCACTCGGCGACCCCGGGCGTCCCGATCGCCATGCCGATGAACGTGCCGGCGTAGATGCGCTCGCCGTCCGGCAGAATCACGTAGTCGTCGGCGCGCCCTGTGGTCAGCTCCAGCCGGCGCAGCGTGCGCCCGCAGACGCACGGCTCGGAGCGGCGGATCGCGCGGTCACCGAGCCAGTACCGCAGCAGCGGCATCGCTCGCTCCCGGTATCCGGTTACGACGACGTGGCCCTCGACCCCGTCGGGCACCGGGTTGCCAATGGAATCCACGAGTTCCACGTAGCAGCGATCCTCGGCGATGTGTAGCTGACCTTCGGGACAGTCGAACCCGATGTGCAGCGCCTCGTAGGCCGAGTATTCGTTGAACACCGGCACCCCGAACCCGTCCGCGAGCTGGTCGCGAAGTTCGGGGGTGAGCAGCTCGGACTCGGTGAACACGACTCGAAGCGTGCGGCCGAGCTGAGCCAGCTCGGCCGGGGTCAGCGCGCGCAGGAGGTCGCGCAACATCACCGGGTAGCCGACGATCGCGTGCGGCCGGGCCGCAAGCAACCGCTCGCACCGGGTCCGGATCGGCAGCGCACTGTAGATCACTTCTCGCCGGTAGATGCCGAGCCGCTGGTACCAGGAGGTATCGAGCGGGAACGGCTTGAAGTGCACCAACCGAGACCACGGGTGGTAGCGCTTGGTGGCGGCGAACCGGCGGATGTTCGCGGCCCGGTCGTGGCCGAAGTTGCCGCCGTCGTGCCAGACCTCGAGGATGCGCCCGGTCGTTCCGCTCGTCGTGTAGATGTGAACGTTGTCGCGCGTGTAGCCGGGCGCGTGGTACGGATCGACGCCGGCGCCCAGCACGTCCGCCTTGCGCAGCAGCGGCAGCTTGGCTACATCGTCGAGTTCGGCCAGCGGCGGCAGCGCGTACTGGGGCGTACCGTACGCCGGCACCTGATCGCGGGCGTACCGCAGCGCCTCGTCCACCCCGGCGGTGATCGCCTGATCGAGCTTCTCTCGGCTCTGGTACTGCACCCGGAGCACGGATAAGACCGAGGTCACGCCGGAGATCGTCGACATAGCTGGGAGTGTCCCCTCCCCCCGACCGGCGCGTCTATCAGCGGAACGGCTGAGTTAGAACGGCAGCGGGAGCTGGGCGCGGACCGTGATGCTCTCGGTGCGGGTCCGGTAGCCGAGGTGGGCGTTGAGCCGTCGCATGTCGTCATTACCGCGCTGGGTCCAGGTGTACAGCTCCTGGATGCCGTGATCGGCCGCCCAGGCGTGCGTCCAGCGCTTGAGCGTCGATGCGATGCCGCGGCCGCGCCAGTCGCGGCGGACGGCGGTGAACGCGAGCTCCGCCCGCTCGGGCCGGTCGGTGTCGAGCATCAGTCCGGCACAGCCGACGACATCCTCGCCGGCAACCGCAAGGAACATCGCGGCCGGATCCGAGATCCAGTCGCGGTCCCATTCGGCCGCCGACACCACCATCGGGGCCACGACGGCCATATCCTGCAGCGCCTCGACGGCGACCTGCTCGTACGTGACCCGCCACAGCTCAGGACGCTCGGCGGCCGGCACGACCCGCACCCCGGCCGGCACTGTCGGGTAAGGCTCGGTCCCGATCGCGCGCACCTGCTCGACCTGCCGGTCCACCTCGCGGAATCCGAACCGCTCCGCAAACGCCAGCGAGCCCGGATCCTCGACGTCGGCGCTGGCCACGTCGAAACCGAGCGATGCGACATGGTCGGCGAGCCGGGCCAGCAGTTCGGTGCCTACGCCTTGCCGGCGAGCATCCGGCCGCACCCGCGGCGCAACGAATCCGGCCCCGGCCAGGTCGGACCGACCAGCGATGCCTGAGCCGGCCACCGCACCGTCGACATCGGCGATTAGCAGCACCTGATCCGGCCGCTCGGATCGCCGCATCTCCTCGACCGATGCCGCGCGCTCGTTCGGCAGTACTTCCAACCTGACCTGCCGCCACGCCTCCCGGCCGAGATCCGAGTCGACAGGCCGAATGGTGATCACTACCGTGCGGGCGGGTCGGGCTGGTCGGCCCCATCCGGCCGGTCCGCGAACCAGTCGGCGACCGGGATCCGGGCCGCGAGCGCGGTCAGGTCGCCGCTGTCGCGAATGGCAACTGCCGCGTCCGCGAACGCCTTCATCGCGACCCAGGTGAGCGCACCACCCACGCTCACCCGCTGAGCGCCGGCCTCGAAGATCTCGGCGAGGGTCAGGTCGGGTCGGGCCAGCACATTCACCGGGCGGCTCACCGAATCACAGACCGCCCGGATCTCCCCGGGGTCGCCGAGCCCGGGCGCGAACAACACGTCGGCGCCGGCTTCCTGGTACGCCTGCAGTCGCCTGATCGTGTCGTCCAGATCGGGGTTGCCGCGGATGTGGTTCTCGGCCCGGGCGGTCAGCATGAACGGGAAGTCCAGCTGGCCGACTGTCTCGGCAGCTGCCGCGATGCGTTCGACTGCTTGATCAAGCTGGTAGAGATAGCCGTCCCGGTCGTAGTCCTCGATCGAGGCCCCGACCGCGCCGGCCGCGGCTACCCGCCGAATGGCGACGGCGACGCTGCCCGGGTCAGCACCGTACCCGTTCTCGAGGTCCACCGATACCGGTAGCTCGGTCGCCCGGTCGACCGCGGCGGTGTGCGCCACAACCTCGTCGAGGTTCGCTTCGCCATCGAGGCGTCCGAGCGTGAATGCGAAGCCGGAACTGGTCGTGGCCAGCGCTTTGAAGCCGAGCGCGGCGAGCACCCGGGCCGAGCTCGGATCCCACGGGTTCGGGATCACGAACCCCTCGCCCTCATGCAGCGCTCGGAACGCCGCAGCCTTTGCCTCTTGCCTGGTCGTCGACATGGATCAACCCTGCCACGTTTCGCCGGCCGGGCGAGAAAACCAGCCGCGGCGCCGAGACGAGCCGGTCTAACCTTCCGGCGTGACCGAAGCCCAGTGGCGCACCCGGGTGACGTGGATCATCCTGCATCCGCGAAACCCGGAGATTCTCGCCGCCGGCGCGCCCGGGAGCGCCCGGCTTCCGGAGACCGAGCTGCCCGGCAACCCCTGGATGGGCGAGCCAGAGGTGACCACTGCTGCGCTTACCGAGCAGTGTGGTCTCGACGTCGTCATGCTCTACTGCGCGAATCAGAGCGAGGACCAAGCCACCCACGTACAGGAACTGACGATCGTGGCCACCCTCCGCCCGAGTGCGGTCGTTCCCGGCGACCAGGGCTGGGTGGGCGTCGGTGAGCTCTCCCAGCCGGCCAATGCGGTTGCAAGCCCGGTGCTGGCGGACCTGACCAGCGGCAACCTGCACACTACGAGGCCGCCGTGGGCTCTGCCGGGCTGGTTCGCGGAGGCCGAGGATTGGGTGCGATCGGCTATCGAGCCGCAGGGCTACCAGATCACCGGGCCGGCGCGGCAGGTCCGGGTCTGGGATATGTCGTGTGTGCTGCGGGTCCCGACGACCCGGGGCGACGTCTATCTCAAGGCCGCGGCCGAGTCACCGCTGTTCGCCAACGAGGCGACTGTCGTCCCGACGCTGGCCGAGCTGTTCCCGGCTCGGGTACCGACACCGCTGGCGGCAGACGGCGCGCGGCGCTGGCTGGCACTACCCGATCACGGTACGGAGATCGGTCGGCCCGAGACGGACTGGAGTGCGCCGACCGAGGTACGAGAAGCTGTGATCGCCGCGGCCGGCCGGATGCAGCGCGAGGCAGCGAGCCACGCCGATCGGCTGGCCGCAGCCGGTTGCCTGAACCGGGACCTGAACTGGCTCGCGACCGAGGCCACGGGCTGGCTGCCCATGGTCGGCGCCACCGCAAATCAGCCCGGCATCGACGCTGCGAGCTGGCTGACTGAGGCCGAAGTGGCAGAGCTCACAGCTGCGGCGCCCCGGCTGGCGGCGCTCTGTGCCGAACTGGCCGGCTACGCCGTGCCGATCACGCTGGTGCACGGCGACCTGCTGCTGTCCAATGTTGCGCCCGGCCCGGCTGGCTACCTCTTCTTCGACTGGACCGATGCCTGCCTCGCTCATCCGTTCGTCGACCCACTCGACATCCACCAAGAAGAGGACGCCGCGGTACGGGATCGGCTCCGGGACGCCTACCTGCGCGAGTGGACCGCGTTCGAGCCACCCGAACGGCTGCTCCGTGCCTGGGCGCTGGCCGAACCGCTCGCCGCGCTGCATCACGCGATCAGCTACCGGTCCATCGTCGCCGAGATGCAACCGCCGATCGACGGCCACATGATGGAGTCGACCGCGTACTGGCTCCGGAAGATCACCGCCGGGCTGCGCCGCCTCGGCGGCGTGCCTCTCGGCAGTGGATCATGAGCGATCCACTGCCGAGAAGGCACCTGTCGGGTTGCCGCTAGAGCCGGGAGGCGCCGTCCGCGCTGGCCATGCCGGCACCGAAGAAGGAGGTGTGACCGTCGCTGCTGCCGTAGCAGCGCAGCCGCTCGTCCGCCGGTCCGAGTGGCTGCCAGTTCGCCGGGCAGCTCATCGGGGTCGCGGTCCGGTACAGAGCCGCGGCGACCGCACCGGGACTCCAGCCGGGGTGCAGTTGCCGAATGAGCGCGGCAACGCCTGCGGCGTGCGGCGAGGACATCGATGTGCCGTTCAGCGAGGCATACGTAGCCCCGTGATCGACAACGGTGATGCCGGGGAACACCGCGTTCAGCGGGTCGAACGCGTTGAAGAGCTCGGAGTTCGGCGGTATC
>DATFRM010000354.1:0-3715 GCA_035263265.1 Actinomycetes bacterium | reverse complement strand
TCGACTCCCTTGACCACGAGGCCGAGCAGCGCGAACTGCAGCACCGTCAGCAGCACGAACACCAAGTCAGGCATCGCAACGACTCCCTCACTCTGTCCGCGGGGCCGGTCGGCCGCGCCGGACCTATCCAAGCTCCGCCGGCGACGCCGAGTCCTTGATCACTACAAGATCCATACGAACGATCCGCCGTTCTTGACGCAATCGATACGGACCGGGCGGCGGCCCACCCCGGCGCTTGTGAGCCAGCCAGCGGGGCAGGTGGTGCCGGACCTCCGCCAGCGCCCGCCCGACCGCTTGACCCGGCCGTAGAGAATGTTCGAGTGTTACGCCCGTTCACGGCACCAGAAAAGGACACCGCATGAGCTTCTTGACCCGCCGCCGGATGGCCGCCGCGCTACTGAGCGCAGGCGTCGCGATCGCGCTGGTCCAAACCTCCTCCGGGGGCAGCGCGACCGCCGCCAACCCGGCCCCGAACACGACCGACGGCACCGCCGTAGTGTTCGTCGCGAACCCGGTGCAGTCCACCGGCATCCAAACGCTGACTGATAAGAAGGACTCGCCCTCGGCCGTACCTGCCGCCGCCTACGTCCCGGTCACGCTGCACGACCTGGATGGCAGCGGTTACCTGCGCGGGACCTGGGCGAACATTCGCAACGAGACCGGTAACCCGGCGTTCTCCGCCACCAACACGTTCGTCTACGACCGGCACGACGACCGGTTCGAGCAGGTCATGGCGTATTTCTGGGTGACCGAGGCGCAGCGCTACTTGCGCGGGCTCGGTTTCACCGGCCAGCCCGGCCAACTCCGCGAGGTGAACGCGGAGTCGCAGGACCTGCGCATCAACCAGTGGGGCCAGGACAACTCGTTCTCCTGGGATCGGCACGACCTGATCAAGCTGGGTAAGGGCGGCGTCGACGATGCCGAGGACGGCGAGGTGATCGTCCACGAGTACGGGCACGCGGTGCACGACGCACAGGTGCCCGGCTTCGGTACCTCGCTCGAGGCCGGCTCGATCGGCGAGGCCTTCGGCGACTACCTGGCCGTGACCGTCGGGCTGCACGTGGCCGGCCAGCTGGGTGTTCCGGTGCTTGGCCCGCCGGCGTGCGTTGCCGACTGGGACTCGGTCTCCTACACCTCGCGAGAGCCGCACTGCCTGCGCCGGGTGGACACCGACAAGACCTACGCGAACCGGGTAGGCGAGGTGCACGCCGACGGCGAGATCTGGTCCCGGGCGCTGTGGGACATCCGCACCGCGTTGGGCCCCACCGTCGCTGACCGCGTCATCATCGACGCGCAGTTCGATTTCGCGCCGGACACCAGCTTCCACGACGCGGCACTCGATACCATCGCCACCGCAGGGGAACTGGCCGGTCCATCGGCAGCGAACGTGGTTCGGCAGGCGTTCGAGGATCGGGAGATCCCCGGGATCTGACCGCGAGTTATCCGACCCGATGGCGGCTGGGTGGACGACGTTGCACTGACCAGGGCCCTGCGGCGTGCCCAAGCGGGCGACGAGCGCGGCTTCGCGGAGCTATGGCGCGCGCTGCAGCCGCGGCTGCTGCGGTATTTGCGGATCGCGATCGGTGAGCAGGCCGAGGACGTCGCTGCCGAGACCTGGTTGCAGGTGGTCCGGGACCTGCCGAGTTTTCGCGGCGACGGACCGAAGTTCCGGGCGTGGCTGTTCGTGGTGGCCCGCAACCGCGCAGTGGACCAGGCGCGGCAAGCGGGTCGGCGGCTAGAGGTGAGCACCGACAACACCGACCTGCTCGACACCGCGGCCGACTCGGATACCGCGCTCGAGGCGATGACCTGGCTCGATACCGAGCGCGCACTCGCCAAGATCGCGGCACTGCCGCGAGACCAGGCCGAGGCGGTAGCGCTGCGGGTCATCGCCGGCCTGACCCCGCGGCAGGTCGGCACCGTACTCGGCAAGCGGCCCGGCGCGATCCGGATCGCCGTCATGCGCGGCTTGCGCCGGCTGGCCGAGCAACTGGAGCAGGTCCGCGGGGAACCCGATGACACCGCTGCTGCCGAGCCAATCTCGAAACGATCAATGCGCGAGCAACCGGTCCCGGCTGGGACGGCGTCGAGACCTGCCGCTACCGGCATTCACCACCCGGCCCGCCGGCGGGCCTCGCGGTCCGGACACCCGGCCACCGAGCAGAGCGGAACAGGGGGTGTAACGCGATGACTGAGCCTGACGCTTCTAACAACGGAATGCGTACGCCGATGACCGGTTCACAGGTTCCCCGCCGTGCCCCGGACCGCCGCCGCCGCAATGGCGGGCTGGGGCACGGTTTGGGGGGTGTAGACGCGCTTATCGCGGCAGCCACGGACCGGGCCCACCCGCAGGAACTGGCCGGGGAAGAAGCGGCGATTGCCGCATTCCGACAGGCACATCGCGCGTCAGCCCGTCCGGCTGCGCGAACTCGCCGACTGGTACCGGTGCCGGGGCTTGTCGCCGGCTCACTGACGGCGAAGATCGCCATCTCGTTCGGCGTGCTGTCGTTCGGCGGGTTCGCGCTCGCGGCCGAGACCGGTTCGTTGCCCACCGGGGCCCAGAGTGCCGCCCATCGGGTGTTTCGCGCAGTTGGGGTACCCGAAGCCGACCAGCAAGCCAGCGCGCGAACCGGCGACGCGACCAGCGACCGTACCGGCCAGCCGACCCAAACCAACGGCGGCGGTCCGCAGTTCGATGCCACCAGCCCCGTGCCGGGGCTGTGCCGGGCCTACACAGCCGGTAACAGGGACGAGCACGGCAAGGCCCTGGACAGCACCGCGTTCCAGGCGCTGGCCGCCGCGGCTGGTGGGGAAGCCAATATCGAGGTGTTTTGCGCCGGCGTGTTGGCCAGCTCCGGCCCGAGCCCCAGCCCGTCCGCCACCCCGAGTCCCACCGAGAGCCCCAGCCCGTCCGCGACCCCGAACGAGGATGAGCAGGACGAGACCAGTACAGAAGCGACAACGGCGAGTCCGTCCGAAAACGCCAACGGTCCCGCGCATCCGCCGGGCCAACCGCACCCGACCGGCACGCCGACCGACCTACCCGCGCCAGCCAATAAAGGGACGCCGTAAGGCTGCGGCCCACAGACCCGTACTGCGCCTGAGCCGAGTCCAGGTGTGGTCGGGCCGAAGGCCCCGAGGGTCCATGCAACCCTCGGGGCCTTCGCGCATCCCGGCCCGGCCCGGCGGACGGCCGCACCACGGTTCTGGACCGGGCTCGGCTCTCCTAAGGTGAGCGTCAGACCAGTCGGCACGGGTGGAGGCGATGGGGCGATGACCACAGGATCGGCGGATTCCGGGCGCAGCAGCGCGGACCGGGAACTACCGAAGGGCTTCCTGGTCGGCCACTGGACCGACTCGATAGGCCGCACCGGCTGCACGGTGGTGCTCGCACCCGATGGCGCGGTCGGTGGGGTCGACGTGCGCGGCGGCGCTCCGGGCACCCTCGGCACCGACGGACTGCGTCCCGGGACCGTGATCGAGCGCTCGCACGCGGTGCTGCTCACCGGGGGAAGCGCGTACGGCCTGAGTGCGGTCGGCGGTGTCATGCGCTACCTGGACGAGCGCTCCATCGGCTACCCGATCGGCCCGGTGCTGATTCCGATCGTCGGCGGCGCAGTGATCTTCGATCTGCTGTCCGGTGATCCGCTGGCGAGGCCGGGCAGCGATGCCGGCTACAGTGCCTGCGAAGCGGTGAGCACGGCCCCTGAGCTGG
>DATFRM010000353.1:0-4741 GCA_035263265.1 Actinomycetes bacterium | reverse complement strand
TCTCGACGACGCACACGATTTCCTCGGCAATTCTTGGCGCCGGCGCGACCCGTCGGCTGTCCGCGGTTCGGTGGGGCGTCGCGGGGAACATTGTCACTGCGTGGATCCTCACGTTGCCGGGTGCGGGGCTGATCGCCGGGTCTCGTACTGGGTCCTCGACGCGATCATCCGCGCATAGGAGTGTCATGCCAGCACTCCCGAGCTGTCCCTGCTGCAACGGAGGGAGGCCAGCAGTGACCAGGCTCCCCGACACGTTGCCCGTGCTCTCGCGCGGGCGGCATCTTGATCCAGCCGACGGCGGTTGTCTGATGGAGATCGCCTCGGTACTCGCCGGCGAGCGCTGGAGCGACTCGCCCCGCTGCACTCATCCGGTACTGGCCGCGGTAGCCCGCCTGGTCAACGACGCGGTATCGGACACCGCTCGACCACAGCTGGCCGCAATGGTGCCCGATCTGGTCGGCGCCGTTGGCGATCGCTGCACGACCGCGCCCGACCTCGTAATTGGGTGCGCTCAGACCGCGCAGCGCTACGAGCCCTCGGCGCGCTGGCCACAGCGCGCGATCGACCGGGCTACACGCCGGCTGGCCCGCCAGGCCGGCCGCCGCTGGTACCGGTGGCCGATCTTCGGTGCGGTCGGTGGCTGGGCGTATACCTATGGCCCGGCGACTCAGACCGTGGCGCACACCCTGGACGCGATCATGCGTAGCGCGCCCGATCCGGATCTCGCGCTTACCGAACTACTGCGGGACTGCCTCGCGGCTACGGTGCGATCGTGCCCACCGTCGCTGGGATCGTCGGCTGCCTCGACCAGCTCTAGCCGCTCCGCTGGGCAGAGTCTTGGGACGCCGTCGGACTCGTCTGCGGTGATCCGGACGCATCCGTAGCGCAGGTTCTGTTCGCGGTCGCTCCGGTCGATCCGGTCCCTCCGGTCGCCGCCGAGGCGATCGAGCGCGGTGCCGAGTTGGTGGTGACGCACCACCCGTTGTTTCCGCGCGCCGGCACGGCCGGAATGGCCGTGGCTCGGTGCTGCCGCACGGCTGTTGGCGCAGCGTCTGGCCGCCACGGGGACTACGGTTAAGACGCACATCGACGATCCTGACCGACCTGTGGACCGCGCATGTCCACCGAGCCGAGGAGCCGGATCCTGAACGCGCTGACTGCCGCCGCCGCTGACCAGCTTCGCTTGCTCGACGTGCAAGGCCTCGACTCGCGGTTGGACCAGATCGAGTACCGCCGGCGACGGCTGCCCGAACACGAGCAGATCGCGCGCGCCGGGCGCCGGCTGACCGAGCTCGACGCGTTGCTCATCGCCGGCCAGACGGAGCTCGACGACATCGACCGCGAGCTGCGGAAGGCCGAGGGGGACGTGCAGGCGGTCCGGGCCCGCGCGGTACGCGATCAGGAGCGAATGGACCGCGGCCAGGTTGGCTCACCCCGTGAGCTGGAGAGCCTGCAGCACGAGATCGAGACGCTCCGGCGGCGGCAGAGTGACCTCGAAGATGTCGAGCTGGAGATCATGGAGCGGCGGGAGTCCGGCTCGGCTCGGGTCACCGAGCTGATCGCGGAGCGGGATACCGTCGGGGCTGAACTGGCCGCCGCCGAGGCGAGCCGGGATGCCCAGCTCGCCGATCTCGATGCGGAGAGCGCGCAAGTCTACGCCCAGCGGGCGGAGCTGGCCGACCAGGTCCCGGGCGACCTGCTCGCGCTGTACGAGCGGATTCGCGCACAGCAGGGTGGGATCGGCGCCGCGCCGATCCGCCAGCGCCGGTGTGAGGGCTGCCGGCTGGAGATCGGGGCCACCGACCTCCAGCGGTTCCGCACCGCCCCGCCAGACGCGGTGCTGCGTTGCGAGGAGTGTCGGCGGATCCTGATCCGGCTGCCGGACTCCGGCATCTGACGGTTCGGCCGAAAGCGATGGTGGGTGGATGGGCTACGACCTGTTGATCGTCGAGGCGGACGGAGCGGCCCGCGGGAATCCCGGGCCGGCCGGGTACGGCGCGGTCGTTCGTGATCCGCGCACCGGCCAACCGCTCGCCGAGGTATCCGAGGCAATCGGGGTAGCGACCAACAACATCGCGGAGTACCGCGGTTTGATCGCCGGACTCCGCGCCGCAGCCGGGATCGACCCGAAGGCCGCGGTCGAGGCCCGGCTCGACTCCAAACTGGTGGTGGAGCAGATGAGCGGTCGCTGGAAGATCAAGCATCCCGGGTTGCGGCCGCTGGCACTGGAAGCCTCGGCGGCGGCTCGCGGCCGCCGGGTCAGCTATCGATGGGTGCCCAGGGAGGAGAACCGGGCCGCCGACGCGTTGGCCAACGCGGCGCTCGATGCGGCGGCCCGCCGGTCACCGTGACCGCGGACGAGCCCGCCGTCGGCTGGCGCGCACCCGACCTGGGCGATCCGACCAGGTTCGTGCTGGCCCGGCACGGTTCGACCGCGCTCACCGCCCAGAAGCGCTTCTCCGGTGTCCGTACCGACCCCGAGCTGATCCCCGATGGGCTGGATCAGGCGCAGCGGCTCGCCATCGCGGTGCAGGAGCTAGGCCCGGTGGATCGCGTGCTGACCTCGCCGTTGCGGCGGTCTGACGAGACGGCGCGGGTAGTCGCGGATCGGCTCGGGCTGCCGGTGCAGATCGACCGGCGGTTGCTCGAGTGCGACTTCGGCAGTTGGGACGGGTTGGCTTGGGCCGAGATCGAGGCGGACTGGCCGGATGAGCTGGCCAGCTGGCTGAAGTCCACCGCAGTGGCTCCGCCCGGTGGGGAGAGCTTCGACGCGGTCGCGACCCGGGTGCGGGAGCTCCAAGACGAGCTCCAGCGGGTCGATGCCGGCCGGACCGTGCTGCTGGTCAGCCACGTCTCGCCGATCAAGCTGCTGGTCGCCCAGGCACTTGCCGCCCCGGTTGAGTCGGTCTACCGGATGGAACTGTCGGCGGCCTCGCTGACCGTGATTCATTGGTACGGCGACGGCTTCGCCTCGCTGCGCCGATACAACGACACCGCGCACCTCCGCTAGCGACCTCGGTGGCGCTTGCTCGGCCGCCTGCCGAGCGCCGCTAGGCTGCCGATGTGCCTCACCGTTACCTGCGGTACCAGCCGGCTGACGGGCAGCGGCTCCGGGCCGGGTTCGACCGGGTCCGGGAGCAATTGGGAGTGCCCGCAGGATTCCCGGACGACGTGCTGGCCGCCGCGGAGAACGTGGCGAGCGCTCCGACGCGGCCCGATCTCGACCGGACCGATATCGCGTTCGTAACGATCGACCCACCTGGTTCCAGAGACCTCGACCAGGCCGTCCATATCGCGCGGCGGTCCGGCGGCTACCGGGTCTACTACGCGATCGCCGATGTGGCCGCGTTCGTACACCCGGGAAGCGCGCTGGATGCCGAAGCGAACGCGCGCGCGATGACGCTCTACCTTCCAGACGCCCGGTCGCCGCTGCATCCACCGGTGCTCAGCGAGGGTGCGGCCAGCCTGCTGCCCGGCCAGGTGCGCCCGGCCGTGCTGTGGACGCTCGATCTGGACCGCTCCGGCGAAGGCGTCGGGATCGATGTGCGCCGGGCGCTGGTCCGCAGCCGTGCGCAGCTCAGCTACGAGCAGGTACAGCGGGCACTGGACGGCGACATCGCCGAGGAGCCACTGAGCCTGCTCCGCGAGGTCGGGCGGCTTCGCCAGCAGCGCGAGATCGAGCGCGGCGGGATCAGCCTGCCGCTACCCGAGCAGGAGGTCGTCGAGTCGAAGGGTTCCTACGATCTGGTCTTCCGGGCGCCGCTGCCGGTCGAGGGCTGGAACGCGCAGATCTCCCTGCTCACCGGGATGGCCGCGGCCGAGCTCATGCTGTACGGCGAGATCGGGCTGCTGCGGACCCTGCCGGCCGCGCCCGAAGGTCTGATCAAGCGCCTGCGCCGGATCGCCCGCGCGCTGCAGATCGACTGGCCGCCCGAGGACTCGTATGCCGAGATGATCCGGACCCTCGATCCACGGTTGCCGCGGCACTCGGCAATGATCAACGAGTGCACCAGCCTGCTTCGCGGCGCCGGCTATACCGCCTTCGCCGGCGGGGTGCCCGAGCTCGCCACCCACGCCGCGGTCGCGTCCGAGTACGCGCACGTGACCGCGCCGTTGCGCCGGCTCGCCGACCGGTACGCGAACGAGGTCTGCCTCGCGCTGTCGGCCGGAACTCCGGTGCCGGCGTGGGTGCGGGCCGCGCTTCCGGCCTTACCGCGGCGCATGGACCAGGCCGATCAGCACGCCAACCAGGTGGAGGCGGCATGCGTGGATCTGGTCGAGGCCGCAGTGCTTTCCGGCCGGGAGGGGGAGCAGTTTTCCGGTGTCGTGGTCGACATCGTCAATCTGGACAAAGGCGGAACCGTTCAGCTGACCGAGCCCGCGGTCCGGGGGCGGGTCGAGGGCCACAACGTGCCGCTGGGCAAGTTGGTCGAGGTGGAGTTGACCGTCGCCGACATCGACAAGCGGCAGGTTCGGTTTGCGCTGGCCGGAGCGGGGGCTCGGGCTGACCGTGGGACCAAGCCGGACGGGCCAGAAGTCGACCCCAGCGTCTCGGCGCCCGCCAGTTGATCGATCATCGGGCGCGACACGCGAAGACACGCCGCGGCGAGCTCAGGAATGTGACCACTGATCGATCGGTTTCGCGCTGGTGAGCGCGTTCGGCGTACCCTTCTAGCACGGCGGACGAGCCGGCCGGGCGGCCGCGTCGACCTTGGGAAACCGGGGTCGCCGAGGAAAGTCC
>DATFRM010000352.1:0-2581 GCA_035263265.1 Actinomycetes bacterium | reverse complement strand
TGTCCGAGGTGACCAACTCCGACCAGGCCGACTTCCTGCCCGGCTCATACGAATCGGTGCAGGCACAGCGGCTAACCGAGCAGGCGTTCGGGACGGTGGCGGATGCCACCGCCACGGTGGTGGTCACCCGCGTGGACGGAGGCGCGCTAACCGCAGCCGACCAGAACCTCGTCGGGAGGGTCGCTCAGGAAATCAACGCGGCCCGGATCGACAGGGTGACGAGCGCGGTCACCGGTCCGCAGGCGCTTGCCCCGAACCAGCGCGTCCAGCTGGTCGGCGTCGGCCTGCAAGGTAGTCCGGACGATCCCGCGCTCCTCGACGCGGTGCAGCGGATCCGGGACGTCACCCACCCGATTGTGACGGGCAACGGGCTGCGCTACGGCGTGACCGGCGACGTCGCGATGATGCTGGACAACCAGGACGCATTCGATCGGGCGCTGGCGATCGTCGGCCTGGCCACCGTGACTCTGATCATCGTGCTGATGCTGTTGATCTACCGCAGTCCGGTGGCCGCGCTCTTGCCGATCGTCACGATCTCGGTCGTCAGCGCGGTGGCGACCTCACTGATCGCACTGGTCGCTAAGGCGTTCGGGCTGGAAACTGGAACCGATCTCCCGATCCTGCTCACCATCGTGCTGTTCGGCATCGGCACCGACTACATCCTGTTCCTGATGTTCCGCTACCGGGAGCGGTTGCGCGCCGGCGATCAGCCCAAGCAGGCCATCGCGGTCGCGGTCTCCCGGGTCGGGCAGGTCATCGCGTCCGCCGCTGGGGTGGTCGCAGTCGCGTTCCTGGCCCTGCTCGCGGCCGAGTTCGGGGGATTCCGCAGCTTCGGGCCCAGCCTGCCGATCGCGATCGGGGTCATGCTGCTGGCCGCACTCACCTTGGTACCGGCGATCGTGTCCCTAACCGGACCTAAGGTCTTCTGGCCATCGAAATCCTGGCAGCGGACCCCGAAGGCGACCACGTTCCGCCGGCTCGGCCGCTTTGTGGGGCGCCGACCCGCGGTAGTCACGCTGGCCTCCGGCGGGGTGCTGGTAGCGCTCGCGCTCGGCGCGCTCGGCACGAAGGTCGACTATGACCAGCTGAGCCAGCTGCCCACGGATACCGAGTCGGCACGCGCGTTCGAGGACTTGCAGAGCGGCTTCCCGGCCGGCGCGTTGAACCCGACCAGCGTGCTGGTTCGCAGCGACGACGGGCGGCGGCTCGATCCCGTCGCACTGGAACGGTTCGCCACCGAGCTCGCCGCCCTCCATGGCGTCGGTTCCGTCGCGCCCGCGCCGGGAGCGGTGGATGGCGGGCATGTCCGGCTGTCCCGCGACGGCACGATCGCCCAGATCGACGTGTTGCTCGCCGACGCTCCGTACAGCAACAACGCGCTGCACACCGCCGGCAACACGCTGCGGGAGTCCGCGCACGTCCAGACCCCGCCCGGCAGTTCCGCCTACATCGGTGGCCTGAGCTCGGCGTTCTCCGACATCAGGGCGGCCAACAACCGCGACCTGTCGGTGGTGTTCCCGATCGCCGGGCTGTTGATCGCGGTGATTCTTGCGCTGCTGCTGCGCAGCCTGGTCGCCCCGCTATACCTGCTGCTCGCCGTGGGGTTCGGCTTCCTCGCCACGCTCGGGGCCACGGTGCTCGTGTTCCAGGGGATCGGCGATGCGGTCGGGCTGGCCTTCGGGCTGCCGATCATTCTGTATCTGTTCGTGGTCGCGATCGGCACCGACTACAACATCCTGATGATCGCGAGGCTCCGGGAGGAGGCTCGGCTGGGCAAGTCCCCGGCCGAGGCGGCGGACCTCGCGGTCGAACATGCCGGGCCGTCGATCGCCGCGGCAGGCCTGATTCTGGCCGGCACGTTCGCCTCGCTCATGCTCGCCGGCCTGGCCTTCCTCGCCGAGCTGGGCTTCGCGGTGTCGGTCGGCATCGTCATCGCCGCGTTCGTGATGTCGACGTTCCTGGTACCCGGGCTGACCGCGGTCCTCGGACGCCGGGCGTGGTGGCCGGGGCCCGTGGGTACGCCGGACCGCAGCGCCCCGGTCCCGGCTAGGCAAGTGGTCCCGGGCGAAGCCGTGTAACGCTTGGCGGTGCCGACGACACTATGCGGGCATGGGCATTCACTGCCGTGACTTCGTCGACCTGGTTACCGGGTACCTCGACCGTGCACTCGACGCCGACGATGAGAGCCGATTCGTCGACCACCTCGCGTGCTGCCCGGGGTGCCAGCGCTACCTCGACCAGATGTGCGCCACGATCGGCCTGCTGCGCGCCGTGGCACTTACCCCGCAGCCGGAGGGCAGCTGACCCAGCGCACCGGCATCCGGCTGGACCCCTGCGGCGCGAGGTCTACCGTGACGGCCAGCGCGCAGCAGTTCGGCCAGGACCGCGAACTCCTTGCGGGACAGCGGGACGTACCTGCTCGAACGGCTCGTGCAGAACCTCCTCGACAACGGGATACGCCACAACATCACCGAGGACGGCTGGGTGCTGGTCACCAGCAGGCGACGTACACGCCGAACCTCGCGACGGCGGCGGACTGATCGTCACCGTCACGCTGCCCGCGGCGACCTGATCGGACCTG
>DATFRM010000351.1:0-2176 GCA_035263265.1 Actinomycetes bacterium | reverse complement strand
CCGACCAGCTCGAACGCGTCGGGGAGGTGCCCGCGGGCCTGGAGGGCGGCCAGTCCCGGCAGCAGGTACCGACCCATCAGGTCGCCCGTGCCGCCGAACACGACGAGCCGGTCGATCACCTCACGCGCCCCGGGCCGCCCTCGCGAGCGTGACGCCGGCCGCGACCACGCCGATGTGGCTGAAGGCCTGGGGGAAGTTGCCGGTGAGATCGCCCGTTGACGGGTCGATCTGCTCCGATAGCAGCCCGAGCGGGCTTGCCCTCGCGCAGAGCGAGGCGTAGAGCTGCTCCGCTTCATCGAGGCGGCCCTGACCCACGAGACTATCCACGAGCCAGAAGCTGCAGAGCAGGAAGGCGCCCTCGTCGCCGGGTATGCCGTCGGGCGAGTCGCGGTGGCGGTAGCGGTACAGAAGACCGCCGCCGGCGCCGAGGCGGTCAGCGATCGCCCTGGTCGTGGCCACCATGCGCGGGTGGTTGGCGGGTATGACGTGGCGTAACGGCAGCGCCAGCAGGCTGGCGTCAACGCCGCCACCGCCGAGGTGCTCGCATAGCGTCTGGGCATCATGATCCCACGCTTCTTCGAGGATGGCGGTGCGAATGTTCGCGGCCGCAGATCGCCACTGAGCAACTGGAGCCGACAAGTCGAGCCGCTCGGCAATAGCGGCGGCACGGTCGAGGGCGACCTGGCACAGGGCCGCTGAGTAGGTGAACACGCGTCCTTCGCTGCGGATTTCCCAGATGCCCTGGTCCGGCTGTCGCCAGGTGCGGCCGGCGGCCTCGGCCAGTCCGGCCAGCCTGCTCCATAGGGTGGGCTCGAGTTGACCGCCACCGCGCACCCATTGATCCGCGCAGTCGAGCACCTCGCCATAAACATCGTGCTGACGCTGGTCGACGGCACCGTTGCCCCAGCGCACCGGCGCCGAGTTGCGGTACCCGGCAAGTCGGGTGTCCTCCTGCTCGTCGGGCACCGGTCCACCCGCGAGCGTATACATGATCCGGGGCCACCGGCTCTGCTCGAATGCATCGAGGACCCAGCCCAGGAACGCGTCGGCCTCGCTGGCGAAGCCGATGCGGCGCAGCGCAAACACCGCGAATGCCGCATCGCGGATCCAGGCGTAGCGGTAATCCCAGTTGCGGGACCCACCGACCGGAGCCGGTAACGACGATGTGGGCGCCGCGACCAGTGAGCCGTTGGCCCAGTGGTCGCACAGCTTCAAGGTGATCGCGGCCCGCCGCACCATCGCCTCCTGCGGCCCGCAGTAGCTGAATTTTGTCATCCATCGGCGCCACGCTTCAGCCGTCTCACGCAGCATGGCGTCAGCGTCGAAGCGATGATGGCGGTGAAAACGTCCCCACGACAGCACCAAATCCAGCCGATCTCCCTCGGCGAGGTCGTGGACGCTTTCAAGACCTGTGAGCGGACGGTTGGCACGAAGGTGCAAGCGAATGTCCGGCCGTGAGAAGGCTCGCACCTCCAAGCCACTGAACGCCGGGCGGGCCTGCGCTCCGCCGAACGGCTCGACCCGGACCTCGATCCGGGCCGTGCCCGCCAGAACGGCCACGGAGCGTACCAGCTCCCCGCGATCGGCTGGAGCATCGTCCGTGAGGTCGGCCCGCGAACGCAGAACCAGCGCGTCGGTGATCCGGACGACACCGCTGACGGTCCGCAACTCGGTCCTCAGCACGCCGGTATCGGTCTCATATAGCTGGCGGGCCTCCAGAAGCCCCTCGGGTGTCACGCTGAAGTGTCCGCCCCTGGCATGATCCAGCAAGCCGCAGAACAGCGGCTCGGCATCGAACCCGGGGACGCACAACCACGGCACGCTGCCGTCTCGGCCGACCAGCGCGGTGGTCGCGCCGTCCCCGATCAACCCGAGATCCTCCAGCGGAAGGTAGCCGGAGAACCGCCGGACCGGACGGTATGTGGGTTCGACTTCGAGCATGTGACCACTCCACCGGCCTATGCTCCCCCAGGATGTTCAGGACCAAACAAAGCCCTACGCAATTCGGCGGACCTGTGCGGCGTCACGCCGCCAAGTCCAGCACCACGCGACCTTCGATGCGGCCCTGGTGCAGGCGCGTGAACACGTCGTTGACATTCTCCAGTTTGTCGGTGGCGACAATTGCCTTCACCTTGCCGTGCGCTGCGAATTCCAGCGACTCCTGCAGGTCCAGGCG
>DATFRM010000350.1:0-9680 GCA_035263265.1 Actinomycetes bacterium | reverse complement strand
TCCCCCCGCGCCACCGCCTCTGCCGCCGCCTTGAAGGCGCGTGACCCTGCACCAACGGCTCGTTGCTGGTTGACGAACATCTGTACTGGTGGAGCGAGCGACTGATACTCGTCCTCGGTCAGGCTGTCCCAGCCTCGCTCTTGCATGAGTATCCAGCCGTCGGCCATCCTTCTGAGCTCGTCGAATGCCGGGATCGGTGGTGCTCCCGCCCGGATGGCCCGCCATTCCGCCAGAGCTTCCTGTTCTGCGCCGGAGAGCGTGTAGAGCGTGGCCCGCGGGAACCGCTTCATCAGCTCGACGATCGGCCAGAACGCCGTTCCTGCCTCCGTGGCAGGAGCCTGGAGACGATTCAACTCGGCGAGCGCTTCGTCGTTGCGCCCTTCACTCATCAACTGCTGAGTACGCTCTAGCGCGCCGACGTAGGCATCGAGTTCGGCAGACGCTTCTGCGGACAACTCGGAGGAAACCTCCGTCTGCGCTCCGGCCGGATCCTTCCCTGGCGTGTCAGGAATCGTGAGATCGCTCACCCTGGATACCCCTCCCGAAGCGCTACCGCTGACAGCTCCGAGCCAACTACTGGCCGCCACTGCCCCGAACCGCAGCCCAGCGCAACCCAGACAATTACTGTTCTGCTCTTGTCTATGGTGGCGCGCGGTCGCTCACGACGACCCCCGATTTGCGCTAGAACATTGCCGGCGGCTTACTCGTGAGACGTCTATGTCCCCGCCAGCTTGTTTGGACTCAGCCTGGCATCAGCTCGAGCGACGAGCCGATCACCGAGACCTTCGAGGCAGCTGCTGAGCGGCACCGACTCTGACGCGTTACGGTTCGCTGGCCGGGCCGGGCCGGGTAGCGCCGACGATTCCCGCTGAGTCGGTCACGCCTACCCGCCGTATTCCGACGCGAACAGGTAGCTCACCGCAAGGCTGCGGTACGGCCGCCAGCGATCCGACACCTCGGTCACCTCGTCGTCGGTCGGAAGGTGGTCGAAGCCGTACGCTCGCTGGATCGCGCGCCGGAGCGCGAGGTCGCCGGTAAGGAAGACGTCGGGCCGATCAAGAGCCACGAGCAGGAATCCGCGCGCGGTCCACCGCCCGATTCCGGGCACTTCGGTCAGGGTTGCCTCGACCTCGTCGTCGGTCATGCGCGAAAGTGCCTCGTCGCTGAGGCTGCCGTCGACGAACCTCTGGGCGAGCGCGCGCAGCGTTACGCCCTTTCGAGCCGAGAAGCCGCTGTCCCGTAGCACCTGCGGATCAGCCGCGAGCAGCTCAGCGGGCGATGGAAGATGCCCACCGAACCGCTCCTGTAGACGCGAGAGGATCGCCCGGGTTGAACCGACCGAAAGCTGTTGGCCCGCGACCTGGAAGACAAGTGTCCCGAAGGCATCGAGCGGGGGGAGTTCGTCCATCCATGCCCGCGGCCGGAAGTCCGGCCGCGCGACGATCAGCCGCGCGAGCACCGGGTCCGCGTTACGAAGGAACTCGCGCGCCTCGGGATCGGCGATCGCCGCTTGCTTGCGGGATGAAGCCTCCACGCTCATGTTCTAGCAGCCGCTCGGTGCGGACGACCTCGATAAGGCGCGGCAACACGAATGCCGACATCGCCCGATCTCAGCCAGTGCTGGCGCCGGCCGGCACGGTCTCGATGACGCGTTCGTTCCAGTTTTCTGCGGTCTGGACGATCCAGTAGACGGCGAACAACGTGATCTCGTAGGCCTCCAGGGCGAAGGTGGTGTGGTCGCCGAAGATCCGCGTCAACGGGATGAGAACGCCGCCAGCGATCATGAGGGTCGCAATCACGAGGTAGGCCCCGAACCAGAGCTTGCGCGGCTCGCGCCGGTGATCGACCACCTTCACGACGATTGCGGCAACGAGGAACACGAACATGAGCACGGCCGCGATGCCGTGAGCGCGGGTGTAGAAGTCGTCCCAGTTCTGGATCGACCACCAGACGAGAAGCAACACCAGGCCGGTGATGAACAGGCCCACCACCGTCCCTCGCTCGCCTGGCTTGATCGCGGGCCGCTTATTCCACCTCGCCACCACGGCGATGACAGCGGCGACGAGCAGCCCAAGACCGCCGGCAATCAGCAGCGCGTAGACGTTGTTGTCGATGTTGGCCACGACCCAGTCGGCGAGTGAGCCGTCCCTATTCTTTGGGAGCGGGGTCGGCTGGACTGACCAGCAGCGTCCGACATCGGAGGTCGGCACAACCGCGACAGCTGGGGCGAGCATGCCCGCGAGGTTCAGGAACGTGTCCTCCCAAACGCCGCGTCCCTTGTACACGATCAGCGAAAACCCGACCGCGATCATGGTGCCGACGAAGATTGCCCGGACCGGCGTGTAGTAGTACGCACTGATCGACGTCTGAAAGCAGTCGACCTTGCTCCGCTCGATGGCGATTGAAGCGGCCAACAGCACAACAGCGCCGATCATCCCGATCCGCAGATAGCGGTAGGTCTTGATAGCGTCCTGCGACTTCAGCAACGTGACAGGCTGCACCGCGATCGCCTCCCCCTGTTCACGATTGATCACGCGTGTATAGCAGAGTCCCCGACTCGTGTCCCTACGACACACGGACCGGTAGCCGACCGGCCGCGGAAGCGAGGCTCCTGCTCTCAGCCGGCGAGATCGCCGACTAGGGCGCGGAGCTCGCGGGCCAGTCCGGCATCCCCGACGTGTACTACGTCTAGTGGTAGTCCGAGCAGCTCGGCAGCCGCCTTGGCCTTCTCGACAAGCTCGCTGGTCGGTCGCTGGGTGAGCCAGACGATTCTCCGGTAGTGCCGGAAGTAGTCGGCGCGCAGCTCGGGGAACCGGTCCAGACCCAGCTCGACCACCACCGTGCGGGCGAAGGAGCGCACCAAGAAGTCGGTCAGCACATAGGTCCCCGGCTCGCGCTCGAAGAGCTCGCGCATTCGGGCCTCCCCGGCGAGCACGTCGTAGCAGTGCCGGCCGCCCAGCCGGCGCACGCCCAGACGGTGGCAGATCTCATCGAGCGCGCCGTACGTGCCGCAGTCGGCGTAGCCGACCGCGACCGCCGGGTACGTCCGGCGCAGTTCCGTGATCAATCGCGCCACCTCGCGGGCGATCCGGTCGGGGCGGTTGTGCAGCAGCGGAGGCAGCGGATGGACGTCGACCGGCCAGCCGTGGTCGCTGGCCAGGCGGTTCAGGTCCTGGGCCAGCGCGCCGCAGGCGACGATCGCGACCCGGTCCGCCGTGGCAGCCCAATCCTCGGCCACCAGCGGGTCGCGGTCCGGGACCTGCCCCGGGTCAGGACGGGAAGGCGAGTAGGTCGATGAAGCGGTCATTGAAGTCGTCCCGATCGGACAGTTCGACGTAGTCCACCTCATCCAGCAGGGCAAGCGCGGCGGCCCGCTCACGCATGCTGAGCAACGCCATTTTGGCCCCCTCGCCGGCGACGTTCCCGGCGCTCACCACCCGCAGCACGGGCAGGTTCGGCACCAGCCCGATCCGGACGGCGCTGGCCGGGGAGAGGTAGCTACCGAAGGAGCCGGCGAGCAGCACCTGCTGTACGTCATGGACGTCGATGCCCAGCTCTTCCATGAGCAGGGTCCAACCGGTCGCGATGGCCGCCTTCCCGAACTGCAGGGCCCGGACGTCGCGCTGGGAGAGGTAGACGAGCGCGCCGGCTCGCTCGGCCAGGACGAACACCCGCTCGCCTTCGAGCTCGCGGAACCGCCCGGCCAGCCCCGGCGCGATACCCGCGGCCTGTTCAGCCGACACCATCCGGCCCGATGGATCGATGAGCCCGGCGTCCACGAGGGTCGCGACCGCGTCCACCAGCCCGGAACCGCACAGCCCGATCGGCTCGGCATCGCCGATCACCCCGAGCTCCAGTGCGCCGTCCCGGATGCGGACCACCTCGATCGCGCCGTCCGCGGCCCGCATCCCGCACCTGATCGCGGCGCCTTCGAACGCCGGGCCGGCGGGCGCCGCCGTGGTGACCAGCCGATCCGCGTTGCCCAGCACGATCTCGCAGTTGGTGCCGACGTCGATGAACAGGCGCAACCGGGAGTCGCGGTCCATCCCGGACGCGAGCATGCCGGCCACGATGTCCCCGCCGACATACGCGCCGAGCGCCGGAAAGACGACGGCTCGCGCACCGGGATGTACCGACACGCCGAACTCGGCGGCGCGGATCTCCGGGAGCATCCGAGTCGACATCACGAACGGTGCCACCCCAAGCGGCTCCGGCTCGATGCCCAGCACGATGTGCGCCATCGTTGCGTTCCCGGCGAGGGCCACCTCATAGACCTCGTCCGGACGTACCGCTCCGGCCGCGCACACCTCGCCGGCCAACTCGCGCAGCGTCTCGTGCGCCAGCGCCCGCAGCCGGTCCAGCGCCGTGGGGTCGATCATGGTCGCGCTGATCCGAGTGATGACGTCACCGCCGAATGGCTGCTGCCGATTGAGCCCCGAGCTCACCGCGACCGGCGTTCCGGTGATCAGGTCGAGCAGGCTGGCTACCACCGTGGTGGTGCCGAGGTCGAAGGCGATGCCGAAGCATCGCCCGGTCGTGTCGCCTGCCTCGACGTCGATCAGGGTGTCGTCGACCACGACCGCGGTCACCTTGAAGTCGTTCGCGCGCAGCCTGCGTCCGAGCGTCCGCAGCACCCGAAGATCGACCCGAAGCTCCAGGTCATCAAGTTGGGCAAGCACCCGTTCCAGATCGGTGGTCTGGTCGGCAAGTGTCGGCTCGGCCAGCTCGAGGAAACGCTTCTGGACGGCCGGCCGCAGGATGACCTGGCGGCCGACCCCGACGGTCGCCGCCTTGGGCCGGGTGACCAGCGGCGGAACCTCCACGCTGAGGTCGACGGTCGCCTGCGCCCGGCAGGCCAGCCGCCAGCCCTCCCGGAGCTGATCGGCGTTGAACGCGCGGATGTCGAGGTTGGAGACCGGCACCACGCCGTCGTCCACCCGGACCAGGCACTTGCGGCAAGTGCCGTGCCCGCCGCAGGTCGAGTCGATCGCGATGCCGTTCCAGCTGGCGGCGTCGAACACCGTCACGCCGGGCGGCACCCGCACATCACGCCCACTTGGAGTGAAGTGCAGCCGGACCCGGCCGTGCCCCTCGTGTGCCGCGAGCTCGTCCTGGTCGACGGTACCGATCATGTGCCCTGCCTGGACCGGAACATCGAGATCCAGTTGGCGCCCCACTCGTCGTGGCCGAGCAGCAGGTCCGCGGCCTTGACCGCGTCGACGATCTGCTGGTTGCGGGCGTCCATGATCGCGCTGGTCAGGCCGTGGGTCATAGCCATCGGGAGGAACGCGGCGCCGAGTGTGTGCCGCTCCGGCATGCCGAACGAGACATTGGACGCGCCGAGCGTCATGTTGACCCCGAACTCGTCCTTGATCATCGAAATGGTGTCGAGGGTCTTGACCACAAGCGAGGTGTCGGCGCCGACCGGCATCGCCAGCGGGTCGATGAGAATGTCCTCGATCGGGATGCTGAACTGCTCGGTCGCCACATGGATGATCTTCCGGGTGAGCTCGACCCGTGCGGCCGGGTCGTCGGGAATCTCCGCCTCGTCGTTGGGCAGTCCAATGACCGCGGCGCCGTAGCGCTTGACCAGGGGCAGGATGGCCTCCAGCCGGTCGTCCTCGGCGGTGACCGAGTTCACCAGCGCCTTCCCCTGGTAGGCAGCGAGTCCGGCGTCGAGCGCCTCGACCACGGAGGAGTCGATGCACAGCGGGAGGTCGGTCTGCTGCTGGATCAGCCGGATGGCCGCGGCGAGCAGGTCGGCCTCGTCGGCGAGCGGCACACCCATGTTCACGTCGAGAACCATTGCCCCGCCGGCGACCTGCTGGGCCACGTCTATCTCGACCCGGGAGAGGTCGCCAGCCCGCAGCTGCTCCTGGAACAGCCGGCGCCCGGTCGGGTTGATCCGCTCACCGATCACGCAGAACGGCCGGTGCTCGCCGATAACAACCTCGGCGCTCGCCGAGCGTAGGACCGTGTCCATGCTCTCCTCCCGAATTTGTCCGCTGGTCGGCGGGCCGACAGAGTCAGCACCTCCTAAGCGCCGGCTAGAACCTTGCGCCGCTGCAGGATGAGGTCCTTGGCCCGCTTGACCGCGGCCGACGCGTCCGCGGCGTAGCCGTCCGCACCGACTGCGTCCGCGTACTCCTGCGTCACCGGCGCACCGCCCACCATGACGATGACCCGGTCGCGCAGCCCCGCCTTCTGCAGCGCGTTGATGTTGGCTTTGAACATCGGCATGGTCGTGGTCAGGAAGGCCGAGAAGCCGACGATGTCGGGTTTGTGCTCCTCGATCGCCTCGATGAACCGCTCCGGTGCCACCTGCACGCCCAGGTCGATGACGTGGAAGCCCGCGCCCTCGAGCATGATGTTGACCAGGTTCTTGCCGATGTCGTGGACATCGCCTTTGACGGTCCCCATGACGAAGGTGCCGATCGTCTCCGCGCCGGTTTCGGCTAGCAGCGGCCGCAACACCTCCAGTGCGCCGGCCATCGCCTTGCCCGCGATGAGCATCTCGGGGACGAAGAAGTCGCCACGCTCGAACCTGGCGCCGACCTCCTCCAGCGACGGGATGAGTGACTCGTACAGCAGCATGTCCGGACTCATGCCGGCCTCGAGTCCCGCCCTGGTCAGCTCCAGAACGGCCGGGGCGTTGCCGACCATGGTCTTGTCATACAGCTCTTTGAGAATCTCGTCGGGCGTCATCCCGTACTCCTATATTCCGTAGGCCGCGTCCTGCCGGACTGTCGGCGGCCGGGTCGCGGGTCGCCCGCGGACGGCCGCACAGTCGCCGGCTGACCGGCGTGTCCGAGCATGGCGGACAGGGCCAGCGCCGCGGTGACGAGCCCCGCTCCAATGTCGTCGGTGACCGGCTCCGTCATCCGCGCGGTCGGGCCGGAAACCGAGATCGCCGCGACGACCGAGCCGTCGCGCGAGCGCACTGGGCTGGCCACCGCGACCAGACCCGGCTCGAGTTCCTCCCGGGCCACGGCGTAACCGCGCCGCAGTACGGTGCCCAGCTCCTGCTGGAACTCGGCCCGGTCGGTGATCGTCTGCGGGGTGCGACGCTCCAATGGACCGGGCGGTAGCGGCATCGTCCCGTACGCGTAGAACACCTTGCCCAGCGCCGAACAGTGTGCCGGCACGCTCACCCCGACCCAGTTGGTCGTGCCGAGCAGGTAAGCGCTGTCAACCTGAGCGATCTGGACGACTACGTCGCCACGCGGCACCGCAAGGTTCACCGTTTCGCCGGTCTCGGCGCCGACCCGCTCGAGGACCGGCGTGGCGAGCTCGACGAGATCGCTGCGGCCGCCGTGCCGCACCGCGTACAGCGCGAACACCGCGCCCGGGCGAAAGGCTCCGCTCCGGTCCCGCTGAACTAGGCGGTGGCGCTCCAACGCTTGCAGCAACCGGGACACGGTGGACTTGGCCAACCCGGTCTGCTCGACCAGCGCGGTGAAACTGCGCGGCGCGGCCGCCTCGACGACGAGCGCCAGCAATTCCGCGGCCCGGTCCACGGCCTGAGTACCGGTCTGGGGGGCAAGAGGAGCCGCCGCAGACAGTTCCACATTGTAGGACTGCCGTCCCATTGGGCGAGGGTATGATCTCCTTCGCGATCACGTCAAGGAGTGCGAGAGTCGCGCCCGGCATCGGCAACGCATGCCGCCGGATGGGAGTTCGGATGTTCGTCAACAAGATGCCGCGCTACGAGATCCTGTCGCCGGACGCTCTGGCCACCCTGGACCGGGGGTGGCGCCGGATCGTCAGCGAGATCGGCGTCGAGTTCATGACGCCACGGGCGTTGGACCTATTTCGCGCGGCCGGGCAGACCGTCGAGGACAACGTGGTCAAGTTCGATCCCGACTTCGTCCTGGAGCAGGTGTCCAAGGCGCCGCGCGAATTCGACGTCCAAGCGCGCAACCCGGCGAATTCCGTCCATATCGGCGGCGACCGCATGGTCTTCAGCGGCGTGTACGGCCCGCCGTTCGTGCGCGACGGTGGCACCCGCCGGGACGCGACGCTGGACGACTTCCAGCGCTTCACGATGCTGGCGCAAGGCTTCACCGAGCTCGACTCGGCCGGCGGGGTCATCTGCGAGCCCAACGACGCGCCGCTCGACTCGCGCCACCTCGACATGGTGTACGCGCTGCAGACGCTGACCGACAAGATCTACATGGGCAACGTCGTGTCCGGCCCCAACGCCAAGGACACGCTCGCGATGACCGAGATCCTGTTCGGCGGCCGGGAGGCGATCGAACGGACCCCGGCAACCATCTCGCTGATCAACTGCAACTCGCCGCTGCGCTGGGACGAGCGGATGCTCGACGCCCAGTTCGAGTACAGCGCGGCCAACCAGGCCGTTGTCATCACCCCGTTCCTGCTGATGGGGGCGATGTCCCCGGTGTCGGTGCCGGCAACGCTGGTCCAGCAGATCGCCGAGGCGCTCACCGGGATCTGCCTGTCCCAACTCATCAGGCCCGGATCGCCGGTCATCTTCGGGTCGTTCCTGTCCAACATCGACATGCAATCCGGCTCGCCGTGCTTCGGCACCCCCGAATCGGCGGTCGGCCTGCTCTGCACCGGCCAGATCGCTCGGCACTTCGGGCTACCGTTCCGTACCGGCGGCGGGCTGACCTCGAGCCAGTCCGCAGACGCACAGTCGGCGTACGAAGCCCTGATGACGATGCTGCCGACCTTCCTGGCCGGCACCAACCTCGTCATGCATTCGGCGGGGTGGCTGGAGGGTGGCTTGGTCGCCGGGTACGAGAAGTTCGTCATCGACATCGAGATCCTGCGGATGCTGCAGGTGGAGTTCACCCCGCTGGAAATCGACGAGGCCTCGCTGGCGTACGACGCCCACACCGAGGTCGGTCACGGCGGGCACTTCCTCGGCGCGGCGCACACTCTCGAGCGGTTCCGGACCTGCTTCTACCGGCCGATGCTGTCGTCCTCGGCGAACTACGAGAGGTGGATGCGCCAGGGTGGTTTGGACACTGCTGCTCGGGCCGGCGAGATCGCGCGCCAGCGACTGGCCGACTACGAGCCGCCGCCGATCGACGACTCGATCCGGGAGGCGCTGAGCGACTACGTGACCCGGCGACGCAAGGAACTCGGCGACTGAGCACGCTATCCCGCATGCCAGCATCTGTTGTGCACTAAGCAACGCGAGCGTGGCGGAATCACGAGGTGGGTCATGCCGGATCTGTTCATCGCCGGACGCTGGGTGGCCGCCGCCGAGGGCGGGCGTCGCGACATCGTCTGCCCCGCCGACGGGACGCCGGTCCGTACCGTCGACGAGGCCGGGGCCGCGGACGCGGTGGCGGCGATCGCGGCAGCCCGGGCCGCGTTCGACGACGGCGCCTGGCCCGCGGTGGCGGCCACAGAACGCGGTGCGCTCCTATTGCGCGTCGCCGACCTGCTGGAGCGGGACCGCAATGAGCTGTCCCGGGCCGAGTCACTCGACACCGGCAAGCGGCTGGTCGAGTCGGAGTACGACATCGACGATGTCGTCGCCTGCTTTCGCTACTTCGGCGTCGTGGCCGGCGCGGAGGCCGGTCGGGTCGTGGACACTGGGCGCGACGATGCGATCAGCCGGATCGTCCGCGAACCGGTCGGCGTGTGCGGGCTCATCACGCCGTGGAACTACCCGCTGCTACAGGCCACCTGGAAGGTGGCTCCGG
>DATFRM010000349.1:0-16246 GCA_035263265.1 Actinomycetes bacterium | reverse complement strand
GCCCAGGTCAGGCCCTCGGTCAGATGTGAGGCCGGAACTCTGGCCTCGATCAGGCTGAAGCTGGAGATGAGCATCGGCGAAATCGCGCCACCGGCCAGCAACATGACCGCGGTTAGCGCCAGCAGGTTCGGCGCGAACGGCATCGGCACCACCGAGGCCGCCATCACCGCGACGGTCACCAGGTAGCGCCGCTCGGCGCGTCCGCGCCAATGGATCACGCCGTACACGATTCCGGCGCACATGCTGCCGAATGCCCACGCGGCCAGCACCCAGCCGGCCGCCCCGCGATGTCCGGCCCCTTCGGCGAACGCCACCACGATCACCTCGACCGCACCGAAGATCGCGCCGATCGCGATCAGGACCGGCACGATCAGGCGTAGCGGCCCGTATCGCAACGCCGAGCCACCGGGCCCGCCGCCGGCGATCCGGCGGGTAGGCGGCTCGGTCCGGCGCTGCACGCTCAGCGCTAGCCCGCCGATCACGGTGAACCCGACGACCGCGGCCAGCCCAGCCAGCCGGTGCACCGCGGTGGCCAGGAATGTGACCAGTACCGGGCCAACGACGAAGATCAGCTCATCGAGCACGGACTCCAGCGAGTAGGCCGTGTGCAGCGCGCGCGTGCGCCCCTCAAGCACATACGCCCAGCGGGCCCGGACCAGAGACTCGATGCTGGGCCAGGCGGCGCCGAGTACGACGGCCGCGGCGAACAGCAGCCACGTCGGGCCATCGCTGACCGCCACCGTGGCCAGTGTGATCAGCCCAGCCAGGTGCACTGTCAGTGCCTTGGGCAGGATCCGAGCCTGGCCGCGCATGTCCACCAACCGGGAGACCTGCGGTGCGGCCAGGGCCTGGGCCAAGAACGTGACGGCCGCCACCGCGCCGGCCAGCGTGTACGAGCCGGTGGTTTCGGACAGCAGGAGCACGATGCCGAGGCTGATCATCGAGATCGGCATGCGTGCCACGAACCCGGCCGCGGAGAACCGGAATGCCCCGGGCGTAGCGAGTACCTCGCGATACGGCCCGAGCATGCGGTTACGGTACCGGCGTGGCGCGAGCCGACTTCGACGCATTTCTGCTGGCCTCGTTCGGTGGCCCGGAGGGTCCGGACGAGGTGCTGCCGTTCCTGGAGCACGTGACCCGCGGTCGCGGGATCCCGCCGGACCGGCTGGTCGAGGTGGGCGCGCACTACTACCGGTTCGGCGGGATCAGTCCGATCAATCAACAGTGCCGCGAGCTCAGGGCCGCGATCGGGGCCGACTTCGCCGCCAACGGCGTCGATCTGCCGGTGTACTGGGGCAACCGGCATGCGCCACCGCTGTTCACCGACACGCTCACCACGATGGCCGCGGACGGCATCCGCTCCGCGCTCGTGCTGCTCACCTCGGCGTACCCGTCGTACTCGGGCTGCCGGGCCTATCGGGAAGACCTGGCGGCCGCGCGCGCCGAGGTCGGGCCGATCGCGCCCCGGTTGCATCGGCTGCCGCACTACTTCGACCGCGCCGGGTTCGTGGCGCCGTTCGTCGATGCAACGGTCCGAGCCATCCAGCAGCTGCCCGAATCGGCTCGGCAGAGCGCGCCGCTGGTCTTCACGACGCACTCGATCCCGGTGGCGATGGCCGAACGGTCCGGGCCGAACGGCGGCGCATATGTGCGAGCGCACGAGCAGGTCGCCGCCCAGGTGGCCGCCGCGGTGGCCGTACGGGCGGGGGTGCGGCTGGGGCCGCGGCCAGCGGAGCGGCCGGGGGCATGGCAGCAGGAGCGGCCCGGGGAGGGACGTGCGGAGCGGTCGCACCGATTGGTGTACCAGTCCAGGTCCGGTGCGCCCGGCCAGCCGTGGCTGGAGCCGGACGTCGGTGACTACCTGGACGAGCTAGCCGCAGCCGGGGCAACCGGCGCCGTGCTGGTCCCGATCGGGTTCATCTCCGATCACATGGAGGTCCTGTTCGACCTCGACGTGCAGGCGCGCGAGCGAGCCGACCGGCTCGGCCTGGCCGTGGCCCGGGCCAGCACGCCCGGCACCGATCCGCGGTTCGTGGCCATGATCCGCGAACTGGTCCGGGAGATCCAAGAGCAGCAGGCCGGTCCGGCCCTGTGCCCGTCCTGGTGTTGCCCGAATCCGCGCGGCGAGCTACCGACGATTGGCGCGCAGTCCGGCAGTACGGCCACGGGTGCGAGACAATGATCAGATGCGGTCCGATCCGTCCGAGCTGCTCGAGTTGGCGGTCGAGGTAGCGCAGTCCGCCGGATCGCTGCTATTGAATAAACGACCGGCCGAAATCGCCGTCACCGCGACCAAGTCGAGCCCAACCGACATTGTCACCGATATGGACCGAGCCAGCGAGGCGCTGATCACCAGCGCGTTGAAGGCGGCCAGGCCGGATGACGGCCTGCTCGGCGAGGAAGGCACCGCCGAGCAGGGCCGGAGCGGAGTGCGCTGGCTGATCGATCCGATCGATGGGACGGTGAACTACCTGTACGGCATCCCGGCCTGGTCGGTCAGCATCGCGGCCGAGGTCGACGGCCAGGTCGTCGCCGGAGTGGTGCACGTGCCGCCGCTGGCCGAGACGTTCACCGCGACCCGCGGCGGCGGTGCTCAGCTGGACGGCGCGCCGATCCGGGCCAACCAACCGGTCCCACTGGATCAGGCACTGGTCGCGACCGGGTTCGGCTACGCGAGCGCGCGCCGGGCCAAGCAGGCCGAGGTGGTTCGCGGCCTGCTGCCCCGGGTGCGGGACATCCGCCGGGCCGGCTCATGCGCGATCGATTTGAGCTGGGTCGCCAGTGGGCGAGTAGACGCTTACTACGAACGCGGCCCGCAACCATGGGACCTCGCGGCCGGCGTGCTGATCGCCCGCGAGGCCGGCGCGGTGGTGGCCGGCCTGCACGGCCGGCCGCCGTCCACCGAGCTCACCATCGCCGCCCCGCGTGGGCTGTTCGAGCAGTTGCACGACCTGCTCGCGGCCGCCGGCGCCGATCGGGACTGACCGCACCGGGAGGGGCATGACCGAGTACCACGAGTTCGGGCGCGCTCAGCTCATCGGAAAGATCGTGCCGCCGCCGACCGCGCCGCACGTAGTGGAGCGGCCGCGGATCACCGCGTATCTGGAGACCGCGCCACGCCGGCGGGTGACGGTGCTCACCGCCGGACCCGGGTTCGGGAAGACCACCGTGCTGACCGGTTGGGCCACCGGGCGACACTGCGCCTGGTACACGCTGACCGCAACCGACCAGGATCCGATGGTGCTGGCCCATGGCCTGCTCGCCAGTCTGGCGCTGCGGGTTCCGGCGCTGCCCGAGGATCTCGCGCCGGCGCTGGACGCGCGCGGTCCGGACGCGGTCGCCGACGACATCTCGGCGGCGCTGGTCCCGGCGCTGGCCGGTGCGCTGCACTCGCTGCTGCCGTCCGACGTCACGCTGGTCATCGATGATCTGCAGGAGCTGGACGCGCACGGTGCCGCGTCCCGGCTGATCGCCGACCTCTGTCATATGGCGCCGCCCCGGTTGCACGTAGTGCTCGGCACCCGGTCCGATCTGCCGTTCCCGACTGAGCGATTGCGCCTGCATGGCCAGCTGCAGACCCTCACCGCGGAATCACTCCGCTTCGATCGGCTGGAGACCGAGCGCCTACTCGCCGCGCTCGGCAACGGCGAGTTGGTGCGGTACGCCGCCGCGGTACACGAACTGACCGGTGGCTGGCCGGCCGCGGTTCGGCTGGTCGCTGAGGCGCTGGCCACTACGACCAACCGGGACCGGATGTTGGCCGGACTGGTCCGCCAGGGCGGGGCGGTCGCTCTGGTCGAAGACCTGGTCTCCCGCGAGCTGCTGTCCGCTGAGCGACCGGAGCTGACCGAGCTGTTGCGGGTGGGCGCGGCGCTGGACAGCTTCGACGCTGAGCTGCTCGGCGAGCTCGGCATCAAGAACGCGGCAGCGGTGCTCGGCTCCGCCCGCCGGCGCGGCATCCATGTGCAGCCGGCACCGGCCGCCGACGGCTGGTTCAGCCTGAGCCCGATGACCAAGGAGTACGCACTGACCCGGCTGGTCACCGATCCGGGACAGCTGAGGACAGTACGCATCGCCGCCGCCGGCTGGCATGCCGAGCACGGCGATCCGGTCACCGCGGTCCGCTATCTCGACCAGGCCGGCGACTCCCAGGGGCTGGCTCGGTTGCTCGAACGGCACGGTCCGGCACTGCTCGCCGCGGGTCACGCGTCGGCGGTCGCGGCCGCACTCGAGCACCTGCCGGATGACGCCCGGAGTCCGGTCATCGACCTGGTCGAAGGCGAGGCCTGCCAGGTGCGCGGCGACTGGGACCGTGCGGTGCGCTGCTTGTCCCGGCTGGTGCCGGAATCCGGCCCGGCACCAGCCGCGGCCGCCTGGCGGCTCGGCCTGATCCACCACATGCGCGGCGAGCCGGATCGAGCGCTGGCTGTCTATGTGCGCGGCCAGGCCGATCCGGACGGCGCGGCGGCGGACCGGGCGCTTGCCGCGGCCTGGGGTTCCGCGGCCGCCTGGCTTATCGGCGACGTGCCGGTCTGTCGCGAGCTTGCCGAGCGCGCGGCCGAGCTCGCCGAGGCCGGGCACAGCTCGCGGGCCAAGGCCGCGACGCACACCGCGCTGGCAATGCTGGCCGCGCTCGACGGCGACCGGCGCAGCAACGACATGCACTACCTGCGCGCACTCGACCACGCTCAGCAGGCCGGGGACGTACTACAGATCATCCGGATCCGGGCCAACCGAGGGTCGCGCTTCCTCGAGGAGGGCTACTACGCGGAGGCCATCGCCGAGCTCGATACTGCGGTGGCGCTTGCCGACCTGGCCGGCTTCGCCTCGCTGCGCACGCTCGCGGTGAACAACCGGGGCGAGGCTGCGCGACGGTTGGGCCGGCTCGACGACGGCGCCCGGGATCTGCAGGCCGCGCTCGCCGAGCAGCAACGGCTGGGTTCCCGAATGGCCAGCTACCCGCTGGTCGGGCTCGGTCACATCCACGCCGATCAGGGCAACCTGTCGCTGGCCAGGGCCTGTTTCGAGGAGGCGCTGGCACTGGCCGAACCGACCGGGGACCTACAAGGGCTGGTCCCGGCGCTGGTGGGGTTGGCGCTTACCTTGGCGCCGGAGGACCCTGCTACCGCGACCGAGCTGATCGACCGGGCCCTAGCGGTTGGCGCCAACCTCAGCCACACCAGCGCGCTGCTGGCTGCGGGGCGGATCGCACTGCGCCGGGGCGAGCCGGCGAAGGTGCGCGAGTATGCCGATACGGCCTCGGAGGAGGCACGCCGGCGGCGGGACCGGGCCGGAATCGCCGAAGCGCTCGAACTGCGGGCCGGCTCCGCGCCGGATCGGGCGGAGCGGGTCAGCCTGCTCGAGGAGAGCGAGGCGATGTGGCAGGCACTGGGCTGCCAGGTGCCGCTGGCCAGGACCAGAATCGCGCTTTCCCGGGCTCGGGCCGAGACCGGATCCGCCGGTCGGGATCGAGCCAGTGCGGATCTGGCCGGGGCCGAGCGGATCTGCCGCGAGCTGGGAGCCCGGGCACTCGCGGCCGAGGCCGCGGCGGTCCGGGCCGAGCTGACCAGCCGGGCGGCGCCGGACCTGTCGGTACGCACGCTTGGCGGGTTCCAGCTGCTCCGACGGGGCGTGCCGGTTCCGCACAGCGCGTGGCAGTCCCGCAAGGCCAGGGATCTGCTGAAGATCATGATCGCGCGTCGCGCGGTGCCGGTCACGCGTGAACAGCTGTGCGACCTGCTGTGGCCGGATGTGGACCGTGACCGTTCGGCCGCACGGTTGTCGGTGGCCCTGTCCACGTTGCGCTCCGTGCTCGATCCGCAGCGCAGCCACCCGACCGACCACTATCTGGTGAGCCAGGGGAGCTCGGTCTGGCTGCGCCGGAACGTCCTCGACATCGATGTGGAGGCGTTCCTGGCCCGGGCGAACGCGGCGCTGGCTGGAACGGCCGGAGCCATCAGCGGCGCCGGCGCCGTGGACGCGCTGGCAGCGGCCGAAGCCGCTTACACCGGCGACTTCTGCGAGGAGGACCGGTACGCGGACTGGGCCACGGTGCTCAGGGAAGAGGCCAGGGCCGCCTACGTCGCAGTGACCAGGGCGCTCGCGCAGCGGTACGCCGCTGCCGCCGACCACGAGACCGCGGCGCGCTTCCTGCTGCGGCTGCTGGCCTGCGAGCCCTACGACGAGCAGGCGCACTTGCTTCTGGTCAGGGAGCTGGACGCGGCGGGTCGGCACGGGGATGCGCGGCGGATGTACCGCGCCTACGCGACTCGGATGGCGGAGCTCGACGTGGAGCAGGCGCCGTATCCGGACCTGCCCCGGGACGCGGCGGTCCCCAGCGCGGCCGCACTTTAAGACGACCTTAAGGTGCATCGGCATGATCGGCCGGTGCGCACGTTCGTGGTCAAGGTCTGGGTCCCGGCCGGGGGCGAACCGCCCGAGGAACTGCGCGGCACGGTCTTCGACGTGTCCGCGGGTACCGAGCGGACATTCACCGGCCAGGCCGACCTGATCGCGGCGCTACGGGGTGGTGCGGACGAATGGCAGACCGAGCGGTGGAGGGGAGACGAGGGCGTGGGGTAGCACGGGGGATTACCCCGGCATCCTCGTCACGCTAGGTCCGGACTCGGTGCTCACGGAGGGGCCGGCTGCGGGAGACCGCGTCGGCCCCATCCGTTAGCACTGCATGTGGCCGGATTGGCCGCCCTGATTCGCCGCGGGGCCGGACATCGGCCGTTTACCTGGTGTGATCTCCCGGAAAATGAGGGACAACTACCGGGAATGCAACGCGATGCTTGTGCGTTTGGTGGGGGCCGACTACAGCCGCGGTAGGAACCCTTGGGGGGTCGAGGATGCGGCCCGGGAGACACGTGTGATCCCAGGCACGCATTTCGGCGCCGGATAGGGCACAATCTGCGGCCCAGGAAAGTTGTGACCAATGTCGCAACGTGTCGGTCGGTCTGGTCAGGGTAGGCGGGGCCTGACCGGAAGCGGCACTCCGGAGTGTGTCGCGCGGAAAGGATTACGACCCCGAAAGGGGAGGGGATGATGGCGACCGATTACGACCAGCCACGAAAGACCGACGATGACCTGTCCGAGGACAGCATCGAGGAGTTGAAGGCTCGAACGCGTTCGGACAAGTCGTCCGGCGTGGTGGACACCGACGAGAGCGAGCTCGCTGAGTCGTTCGAGCTACCCGGCGCGGACCTGTCCAACGAGGAGCTCAGCGTCCGGGTACTGCCGCGGCAGGCGGATGAGTTCACGTGCTCGCGCTGCTACCTCGTCCACCACCGCAGCCAGCTGGCTGCCGAGAGGAATGGGCAGTATGTCTGCCGGGACTGCGCGGCGTAACGGCCTTCCGCCGCCGCGACCCTCCCGACAGCAGCACTCCGTCGAACCCGCGCCCCGCCGACCACGGCCTGGGGCGCGGGTTCGTGTTATGCCAGAACCTTCCTCGGCCACAATCGATGATTGGACGGTCCGAGCAGTGATCGATCGGCCGGTCGCGCTCCCCTAAGGTGTCGGCTATGCCCATCCGCTATCAGGACCGCCCCTTCGACGTAATGGCTGAACAGCTGGTGAACGACCAACTCGCGGCCGAGCCGGTGCTTGGCACCAACCTCGGCCTGAGCGAGTACGACGCGCTGCTGCCTGATCGCAGCGCTGAGGCGATCCAGGCCAGGGAACGGTCCGACGATGCCTGGCTCGACCGGTTCGCCGGGCTGGCTGACACCGAGCTCACCCACGAGGAGCGGGTCGACCGTGACTTGGTCGTCATGGTCTTGCGGGGACGCGCGGTCCGGCGCGACTGGCTCGACTGGCGGCGCTCCCCTGACTGGTACGCCGGTGCGGTGCTCCAGGGCGCCCATCTGTTGCTGCTCTACCGGCTCCGCCCGGACAACGAGCTCGCGGCGGCGCTAACTGCTCGGCTGCAGGCCGCCCCGCGACTGCTCGCCCAGGCCTTGAACAATCTCGATCCGGACCTGGTCGCGCCCGAGTTGCTGCCGCGGGCGATCGCGATGGTCCGGGCCGGCGCGGCCTACGTACGCGGGATCGGTGCCGAGTTGCCCGATCTGGCCGATTCCGACCGGACTGCGCTGGCTGCCGCCGGCGATCAGGCCGCGGTCGCGCTGGCCGACTTCGCCGACCGGCTCGACGCGATGACCGGACTGGCCCGCGGCGACTGGGCGATGGGCGAGCAGCGCTACGACGGCCTGTTGCGCTATGCCGAGGGCCTCGGCTACAGCACCCGGGAGCTGCGCGAGCGCGGGCTGGCGGCGTACGACCAGCTCGCCGCCGACATGGCCGCGCGGACCAAACAGTTGCGCGGACATGACGACTGGCGCGCGGTCATGGCCGAGCTCAATGCGGACCATCCGGCCACTCCGGAGGAGATGCTGGCCGGCTACCGAGAGGCCACCGATGCCGCACGCGCGTTCTGCGTAGACCGGGACCTGGTCACGCTGCCCGAAGGCGAGCACTGCCGGGTCGAGCCGGCCGCGCCGTTCGTCCGCGCTCTGCTGGCGGTGGCGCACTACCAGGCGCCGCCGCCGTTCAGCGGCAGCCGGGTCGGCACGTTCTTCGTGCCGTACCCACCGGACGGCGCCACGCCGGAGGAGGTCACGCAGCGGCTGGCGACGAACTCGCGGGCCGGCCGCTGGTCCATTACCGCGCACGAGGCCTACCCCGGGCATCACTGGCACCTGGCCCACTTGGCCGCCAACCAGCCCCGGCCGCTGCGCTACGTCTTCAGCTCGACGTACTTCACCGAGGGCTGGGGCCTGTACGTGGAAGAGATGATGAAGGAGCAGGGCTTCTTCACTGACCCGTACTGGGAACTGTGCCAGGTGGCGATGCGGCTGTTCCGCGCGGCCCGGATCGTGGTGGACACGTCGTTGCATCTGGGCGAGATGTCGATCGACGAAGCGTGCCGGTTCATGGTCGAGCGTGCCGCGCTGTCCGAAGGCACCGCCCGGGCCGAGGTGCTGCGCTATTGCGCCTGGCCGACCCAGGCCGCGTCCTACCTGACCGGCGCGATCGAGATTCAGCGGATGCGCGACGAGTGGCTGCACCGGGCCATTGGCAGCCTGAAGGACTTCCATGACACCGTGGCCGGTACCGGACGGCTACCGATCTCGCTGGTGGAGCGGTATCTGGTGTCGGCCGATCAAGGCCACGGCTGAGGCGGCGGCCAGCGTGCAGGAGCGCAAGCCGGCCGAGTACTGGCTCGTCGACATGGACGGCGTGCTGATTCGCGAGGGCGGGGCGATCCCGGGTGCGGCCGAGTTCATCGGCCGGTTGGCCGCATCCGGCAAGCGGTTCCTGGTGCTGACCAACAACTCCATCTACACCCCGCGTGACCTACGGGCTCGGTTACGCGTAATGGGTATTGACGTGCCGGCCGCCGCGATCTGGACTTCGGCACTGGCCACCGCGCAGTTCCTCGACTCGCAACGGCCGAAGGCCACCGCGTACGTGATCGGCGAGGCCGGCCTGACCACTGCGTTACACCAGATCGGCTACGTGCTCGGTGACGTCGAGCCTGACTACGTGGTGCTCGGCGAGACCCGGACGTACAGCTTCGAGGCGATCACGACGGCCATCCGGCTGGTCGACGGTGGGGCCAGGTTCATCGCCACCAATCCCGATCCGACCGGGCCGTCCCCGCAGGGTGCGCTGCCGGCCACCGGCTCGGTCGCCGCCATGATCACCAAGGCAACCGGCGTCGAACCGTATTTCGTGGGCAAGCCGAACCCGCTGATGATGCGCTCCGCGCTGAACACGGTGGAAGGGCACAGCGAGTCCACGGCCATGATCGGGGACCGGATGGACACCGACATCGTGGCGGGTATCGAGGCCGGCCTCGAGTCGATTCTGGTGCTGACCGGGGTAACCCGACCGGCCGAGGTGGAGCGCTATCCGTACCGGCCGAACCGGGTGGTCGCCTCGATCGCCGAGCTGATCGACGAGATCTAGGGCTGATCCGGCCGGCGCGCGGTGCGCCGCCTGGTGAGCCGGGCCAGTACCGGTGCGAGCAGCTGGGGCGGCTGCTGCAAGCCGACCGCCGCGCCCTTCGCGTAGTCGCCAAGCCGAGTCGGCAGCAGCGCCTCGAGCGCGGTCGCCGAACGTGCGTCCCGGCCGACCAGGTAGCGCTCCCTGGGCCGGGGCGAGGCCAGCGCCTTGCGTACCGCCTTTACCACCGGCAGCGGCGGCGGCAGCTCGGCGGCCCGGTTCAGCACCTCGCTAGCCAGGTTGTAGGACTGCTTGTAGGCGCTGCCGGTGGGGTCGGGCAGCCGGTCGAGCCCGCGCTGCCAGATCGGCGTTCCGTAGCCACCCGGCTCGATCAGCACCACTCGCACGCCGAACCTGGCCACCTCGATGCGCAGTGCGTCGGTGATCGCTTCCAGACCGTGCTTGCTGGCCGCGTACCACCCGACGAACGGCAGCGTGACCCGGCCGGAGATCGAGGAGATGTTGATGATCCGGCCGCGGCGGCGCTGGCGCATCGTCGGCAGCACCAGCCGTGCGATCCGCGCCGGCGCGATCAGGTTGACTTCGAGCTGCGCCCGGATCGCCTCATCGGTGACGTCCTCGATCGCGCCGGGCTGGGCGAACCCGGCGTTGTTCACCACCGCCCACGGTCCGCCGTCGGTCATCGTGGCGATCTCGGTGAATGCGCGCACTGTGGATATGGCGTCGGCCACGTCGCAGCACACGTGCCTGACCTTGACTCCGGCGGCGCCGGCAGCGTCGTGCAGGAGCTGCGCGGCCGACTCGTCGCGGGCAGTGCCGATCACGTCGTACCCGGACTCGGCCAGCCCGACCGCGACGGCGAGGCCGATCCCACTGGTCGCTCCGGTGACGACGACGCTGTTTCCCATCCGACCCGGTTCCTCGCTCGGCGACTCGATGCGGTACCGACGGTAGTGTCGGCCACCATGACCACCGCAAGCTCTGCCGCCGAACTGCCTGCGCGCCATCCGGAGGCGCCGGTGCCGGGGGCGGCGATCGGATCGCACTACCACCGCTGTTTCGGCTGCGGCGACGATCACCGCACCGGCCTGCACATGCACGTCAGTGCCGGTCCCGGGCTGTCCATCGACGCCAAGTTCACGGTGACCGAGGACCACCAGGGTGCGCCCGGGCTGGCCCACGGCGGACTCCTCACCGCGGCCTTCGACGAAGCGCTCGGATCGCTGGCGTGGCTGCTACGCAAGCCGATGGTGACCGGCCGGCTGGAGACCGAGTTCGTGCGCCCGGTACCGGTCGGCACCACGCTGTACATCCGGGCGATGGTCGAGAAGGTGGTCGGCCGCCGGATCTACACCAGGGCCGAGGGGCGGATCGGCGAACCGTCCGGCCCGGTCGCGGTGCGCGCCGCCGCGGTCTTCGTGACCGTACCGATCGAGCATTTCGTCAAGTACGGCCGGGCCGAGGACGTGGCCGCCGCGGTGGCAAGGCCGGACATCCGGGAGACCGCCAGGACGTTCGAGGTGAACCCGTGAGCGATGACGGCAAGGTCGACGTGCTGATCCAACGGCTCGATCCGGACATGCCGCTGCCGGAGTACGCGCATCCCGGTGATGCCGGGGCGGATCTGTGTGCCGCGACCGACGTCCAGTTGGCGCCCGGTGCGCGGGCGCTCGTACCGACCGGAGTGGCGATCGCGCTTCCGGACGGGTACGCGGCGTTCGTCCACCCGCGATCAGGGCTTGCCCACCGGCTGGGCATCGGTATCGTCAACGCGCCGGGAACAGTCGATGCCGGGTACCGTGGCGAAATCAGCGTGTTGTTGATCAATCACGATCCCGAGCGCACGGTTACGCTGCGCCGGGGGGATCGAATCGCGCAGCTAGTCGTTCAACGGGTGGAGCGGGCGGTCTTTCACGAGGTCGAGCGGCTACCCGGATCGGCCAGAGCGGATGGCGGCTACGGCTCGACCGGCGGCTTCGGCCGCCCATAACCTTCAGCTTTGATCAAGTGGTAGGTGAGCAGGCATGTTCAGGCGTCGCCGGCACCCGGCGGACGAGCCAACCGAGGCCGAGCCGACCGAGGCGGAGCTGGCCGAGGCAGAGCTGGCCGGGCACCAACAGTCCGAGGACGAGCTAGCCGCAGCGCGGGAGGCCGATCGAGCCGGAGAGCTCGACCGGGCTGGGTCCAGTCCTGGCGACCAGGGCACCGGGCCGTGGGACGTCGATGACCTGGAGCACCCGCGGGACGGCCGGATCGATCTCGGAGCGCTGCTGGTGCCCGCGGTGCAGGGGATGGAGTTGCAGGTCGAGGTGATAGATCAGCGCATCGTCTCGGCGACCGCCCTCCTGGCCGGGTCCCAGCTCAAGCTGCAGGCGTTCGCCGCTCCGCGAACGGAAGGCATCTGGGAGGAGGTGCGGGCGGAGCTCAAAGGCGGAATCTCCCGGCAGGGCGGCACCGTGGACGAGGTGGACGGCCCGTTCGGCCGGGAGCTGCGGGCGCGGGTGCCGACTAGGAGCAAGGACGGCAGGTCAGGAGTCCAGGCAACCCGCTTCTTCGGCTTCGACGGTCCGCGGTGGCTGCTACATGCGACGCTCACCGGACGCGCCGCCACCGACCCTGGCTCGGCCGGTCCGATCGAGGCTTTGCTGCGGGACATCGTTGTGGTCCGGGGCGGTACTCCGATGCCGCCCCGGGAGCTAATCCCGATGCGGCTGCCTGAGCACTCGGACGCCGCGGACGAGCCCGACCAGGACGGCCGCCCACCGCTTGATCCATACCACCGCGGTCCGGAGATCACCGAGATCCATTGACCGCTGGCGGCTAGGCTGAACATATGAGTTCGACCGCTGCCCCCCGTCCCGGGGGCCTCCGCCGCATGCTGCGCCGCCTTACCAGCAGCGAGCAGGAGTTGCAGGCAGAGGAGCTGCGCCACGACGCCGAGGAGGTCGGCGCGACCCCGATCGTTGACGCCGCGGACCGCAACCGCGTCAAGGTCTGCGGGATGATCAAGACGGTGACGCTGCGCCCGCGGGCCGGAGTGCCGGCGCTGCTGGCCGAGCTGTACGACGGGTCCGACACCCTGCAGCTGATCTGGCTGGGCCGCCGGCAGATTGCCGGGATCGAGCCGGGTCGGTGGCTTGTCGCCGAGGGACGGATTACCGTGCAGCAAGGCCGCCGGACGATGTTCAATCCGAGGTACGAGCTGCGGCCGCTCGGCCAGTAGTAAACCCGAACCAGGGGGTCCGACATCGATATTGGGGACGGCAGGATGGCTACGGCGGACACCACTCGGCAGGACCGCGCCCGCAGACCTGCGGTCGGACCGCCCGCCGACGCCGCGGCGGCACCGGCGGAGTCGGTGGTGGCCGGGGCGGACGGATCGCCGGGATCGTCCCCGCCCGAAATCGGGCATGACACCGTCGAAGCGGTGGTCCGGACCCAGCTGGCGAATGCCCTGGGTGGCAAGCGCGGCATGCTCGAGGCTGCGCTTCCGACGCTGGGCTTTGTCTATACCTATCTGGCTACCGACCAGTTGCGCCCGGCGCTGATCGTTGGTGGGAGCGCGGCTGCGGTGCTGCTGGTGATCAGGCTCGTCCAGCGGCAGACCCCGCAGTTCGTGCTCAACAGCCTGTTCGGGTTCGCGATCGCGGCAGCGTTTGTCATGCGTACCGGGCGGGCGGAGGATCTGTTCCTGCCCGGGATGATCTACAACGCCGCGGTAGCGGCTTTGTTGATCTTGTCGATCGTGATCCGCTGGCCGTTCATCGGGCTGATGATCGGTTCGGTCACTGGCGATCTATCGGCGTGGCGGCGCGACCCGGCCGTGGTGCGCCTGTGCTCGAAGCTCACCTGGCTGTTTGTGCTGCCGAACCTGATCCGGCTGGCCGTCCAGGTGCCGTTCTATCTGGCCGGAAACCTGGCCGCGCTCGCGGCGGCGAAGATCGTGCTCGGGTGGCCGCTCGCGGTCGCCGCGTTCGGCGCGATGCTGTGGGTCCTGGCCCGCGGCCGTACCCCGCTTACGCCCGCTCCCACCCAGACCGACACCGCATAGGCGCCACCAGGAGCGCTCCCGCACCGCCCCGTTCTTGCGATCATTGCCGGCGTTCTGTGCGGACAAAAGCCCTAAACTGGGTGATCAATTGCACATAGCGCCGGTAATGATCGGAAAGCCCGAGGAGTTCGCGCGGATTTAGCGGTGGCCGTGAGTGTGCGGGGAAAGCAGGCCCTCGAGTTCCTGCTCGCGGTCCGCGGTGGAAACGAACAGCAACTCGTCGCCGGCCTCGAGCGGGTCGTCCTTGGCCGGGACCAGCACCCGGCCCTCCCGGATGATCGTGACCAGCGCGGTGTCCGACGGCCATTCGACGTGGCCAACCCGGGTGCCGACCAGCGGGGCATCGCCCGGCAAGGTCAGCTCGACCAGGTTGGCTTCGCCCTGGCTGAACCGCAGCAGCCGGACCAGGTCGCCGACGCTGACCGCCTCCTCCACCAGGGCCGACAGCAGCCGTGGCGTCGATACCGCTACGTCGACACCCCAGGACTCGTTGAATAACCACTCGTTCTTCGGGTGGTTGACCCGGGCGACCACCCGGGGGACCCCGTACTCGGTCTTGGCCAGCAGCGAGACGACCAGATTGACCTTGTCGTCCCCGGTGGCCGCGATGACCACCTGGCACTGCGACAGCGCGGCCTCCTCGAGCGAGGAGATCTCGCACGCATCCGCTAGCAGCCATTCGGCCGCCGGCACGCTTTCCATCTTGATCGCGTGCGGGTCTCGCTCGATGAGCAGGACCTCGTGATCGTTCTCCAGCAATTCGGCGGCGATTGACCGGCCGACGTTGCCGGCACCCGCGATCGCAACCCGCATCAGTGACCCTCCGGACCTTTCGCGCACACTGCCTCGACCGCGGCTACGTCGGACTCCTTCATCACCAGGTGGACCCGGTCGCCGTCCTGGATGACCAAGTCGGACTTGGGCAGCACGCCCTTGCCGAGGCGGGTCACGAACGCCACCCGGGCTCCGGTGTCCACCTCGAGCTGCTTGAGCCGCTCGCCGATCCAGGCGGTGGCCAGGTTGACCTCCGCCAACCGGATAGAGCCGCTCGGATCCCGCCACAGCGGCTCCGAACCCTCGGGAAGCAACCGGCGCACCATCTGGTCCGCGGTCCACCGCACCGTCGCCACCGTCGGGATGCCCAGCCGCTCGTACACCTCGGCCCGTCCCGGATCCTTGATCCGCGCGACCACATGCTCGACGCCAAAGGTCTCCCTGGCCACCCGCGCGGCCAGGATGTTGGAGTTGTCGCCACTGCTCACCGCGGCCAGCGCGGCCGCCTCCTCGATCCCGGCCTCCTGCAGGGTGTCTCGGTCGAAGCCCATCCCGGTCACCCGGCGCCCGTTGAAGTGGCCGCCGAGCCGGCGGAACGCGTCCGGATCCCGGTCGATGATCGCGACCGAGTGACCGCGATCCTCCAAGATGTGGGCAAGAGTCGAGCCGACCCGCCCGCAGCCCATGATCACGATATGCACTGCAGACCTTCCCGGTGCCAGCGGTCTCGATGTGATGAGCTCGCGCGAGGTGGGAACCAGACGGCCATGACGCTACACGCTCGGCGACCGGGTCGCCCCCGACCAGTATCGGTCTAGCATCCCCTCGTGCCCCGGTTGAGCGATCTGTTCAAGCGCATCCTGGTCGGTCGCGCCCTGCAGAGCGATCGGCTGCACGAAACGCTGCTCCCAAAGCGGATCGCGCTGCCGGTCTTCGCCAGCGACGCGCTGTCCTCGGTGGCCTACGCGCCGCAGGAAATCCTGCTCACGCTCTCGGCAGCCGGGCTCGCCGCCTACCACTACAGCCCGTACATCGGGTTGGCCGTAGCGGTGCTCATGCTGATCGTGGTCACCTCGTACCGGCAGAACGTGCGGGCTTACCCGAGCGGTGGCGGCGACTACGAAGTAGCAACGGTCAACCTCGGCCCGAACGCGGGCCTCACGGTGGCCAGCGCCTTAGCGGTCGACTACGTGCTCACCGTTGCGGTGTCGGTGTCCTCCGGCGTGGACTACGTCGCCTCCCGGATCGACTTCGTCCACGACCACACCGTCTCGGTCGCGATCGGCGTCGTGACCATCCTCACCCTGATGAACCTGCGCGGAGTGCGCGAGTCCGGCACCGCATTCGCGATCCCGACGTACGCGTTCATGTTCGGTGTATTCGCCATGATCGGCTGGGGCTTCACCAAGATCGGGCTGTTCGGGGACGAACTGCACGCACCCTCGTCCA
>DATFRM010000348.1:0-9775 GCA_035263265.1 Actinomycetes bacterium | reverse complement strand
CGGCTCGCCCCCTCCACCGCGTCGAGGCGGAAGATCCCGTACTCCCGGTCACCAGCTCGTAGCGTGGCCCGGGCGCCGAAGCTGTTCGCGGACACGTTGGTCTCCTCGGGTCTCGAGATATCTCGATATCAAGATAACAGGCCCAGCATGGTCTCTGGCAAGTCTGCTCTCGTCGGCCCAGCCGAGTGGTGGTACCCCGAAACCTCACCGCTCTGTCACCTATTCGATCCGGCCGGCAACCGCTAAGGTTCGCCGCCATGGACACCCCAGACATGATCGAAAACGGGTCCACGCCGGATGATGCGGACCATCCCGAGGCCCAATCCCGGGTCCCGCAGTGGGCGCGCGACTTGTTCAGCACCGAGCCACTCGCAGTCGCCGCATTCTCGCTGGCATTGCTGGCCGGCATGGGTGCCACGACGATCGGCCCCTTCTCGCTCGGCATGCCCACCGAGCTGGTCGGCGGCTCCGAGTGGTGGTTCATGCTGCCGATCCTGATCCCCGGCGGTTTGGCGTTCATCCTCGGCCTGGCCGGACTATGGGTGTTGCCGCCAGAACCGACCGCGCGCTGGCCCCGTGCGCTCTCCGGAGGTGGCGCGTTGATTGGCATCGGAGTGGTCGCTCTCGCTCTGATTGTCTGGGCTACCCAACCCGATTCGCCGAGCCCGTTCGAGCAGCTGTAGTCAGGCACTAGCGGAAAGCAGTCGTGACGATCTAGATTCGCCGCCCATGAGTGACACCTCGAACAGATCAGCTGTGAACGACGTCACGACGGCCGCGACCTCCGCGGAGGCCATGGCCATCTCAAGCGCGGTACTCGGGTTCATCACGTTGGAGGAGACGCACATCCTCCAGTTCGTGCTCGGATACGAGTTCGGTGACTCCTTCGGCCGACTCTTCCTCGGCTACATCATCATCGCGATCATCGCGATTGGCGCCGGTGTTCTGTCGCTGACCAAGGCCGGTGCTGCGTGGACCCGCGGCGTAGCCGGAGCCGGCATCCTGATGACTGCCCTCGCGGTCGTCATCATCATCCTCGGCAAGCTGTTCTCCTGACCGACTGACCGACTGACCGACGCAGGTCCGATGTGGGGCCAGCCCGCAACCCCTGAGCGAGCTGGCTCCGCATCCAGCCCTCGAAACGCCGGTTAGCGCAGCTCGGGAATGCCCTCCGCCGGCCCGGGACCGCGCAGCAAGACAACGAACGGGGTTCCGGAGTCGCGCCAGTGCGCGCACGCGCCGCTCAGGATCGCACGGGCGGACTCCCAGCCGGTCGGATCGCAGCGCGCCAACATGCCCCAGCCCTCGTACAACAGCACTCGCCCGCGCCCCGGCGCCCAGGACAGGTCCGCCAGTTCGTCCGTGAGCGCGGACCACGTGCCGTCGTATCCGGCCGGAAAGCCGACTGCCGTAGCGATCGCCGAATGCAGCCCCACGACATCGATTACCGTGCGCCCGTCGAGCACGAACGCCCGCCAGCCGGCGTGCGCCACCGCGTGCTCGACATCGATCGCCGACAGGTGCGAATCCCAGTGGTACATGCCTGGATCCCGCCGGCCGACCAGCAAGGCCGCCAACCCGCTCATGGCCCTACCGTAGCGAGCCGGCGGGCGAACTCGGCCGCGGCGGCGAACGGATCATCAGCCGTGGTGATTGCGCGCACTACCACGACCCGGCGCGCGCCGGTGGCGAGCACTTCCTCAAGGTTGGCCAGATCGATGCCGCCGATAGCGAACCATGGGCGACCTGTCCCGGCCGCCGCGGCATGCCGGAGGAGCGGAAGCCCCGGTGCGGCCCGGCCCGGCTTGGTCGGCGTCGGCCAGACCGGGCCGACGCAGAAGTAGTCGACACCGGGCTCGGCGGTGGCCGAGTCGACCTCCGCCTCGGTGTGCGTGGAGCGTCCGATCAGCGGGCCGGTGCCGACCACGTCCCGAGCGTGCCGCACCGGCAGGTCGCCCTGCCCCAGGTGCAGGACGTCCGCGCCCGCGGCGAGTGCGACATCGGCGCGGTCGTTGACCGCGAGCAGCCGGTCATGCTTCGCGCACGCTTGCGCGAACACCTCGAGATAGCCGAGCTCCGCACTGGCCTCGAGGCCCTTTTGCCGCAGTTGCACGACGTCCACCCCACCGGCCAGCACCGCGTCCAGGAACTCCGGCAAATCGCCTCGGCTCTCGCGCGCATCCGTGCACAGGTACAACCGGGTCCCGGCCAGCCGGGTCCGCAACTGGGCGGGATCGATTCGCACGAGACGCGACGGTATCCCGGCCGGCGGCAGACCGGCCGGTCGGATGGACCGGTTTTAGAAGCCCAAGGCTTGAGCGCGCCTCTTCACCTCGGTGCCGCGGTTGTCGCGCAACGCGGCGATCGGTGTGCCGGGCAGCGAGTCATCCGCTGTGTGCAGCCAGCGCAATGACTCCTCGTCGCTGTATCCAGCATCGGAGAGCACGGTAAGCGTCCCGGGCAACCCCTTGACCACCTTGCCGTTCATGATGCAGTCGGCCGGCACCGCCAGGGCGTTGTTGTCCCCGCGCCGAAGGGCGGCGAGGTGGTGGTCGCGGATCAGCTGGCGGGCGCGGGCGGCGTCGATGCCGAGCTGCTGGGCGACATCAGAAAGGTAGAGCCAGGTGTCGACAAGTTCTTCAATCTCGTCGGCGATCGTTCTCACGAAATTCACTGTGCCACGAGACTGGGGGTTCGTCAGGAGGCCGCATCCTTGATCGCTACCGCCGGGTTGGCCAGCTTGTCGGCATCAACCGGGAGTTCGGCGGTCATCACCCGGCGGCCCTGGACCAGGTCCCGGGGGCGATCGACGGCCAGCACGGCAACCAGCCGATCACCGCTGAGCCAGCACGCCGTCCAGCCATCGGCACTGTCCGGACTACCGCGCCAGACCACCCGGCTGCCGGCCGGCCAGTGCCCGGCGTACTGCACCGTCCGGCCGAACTGCTCCGACCAGAAGTACGGCACCGGGTCGTAGACCTGCTCGCCGCCGAGCAGGTTCGCCGCCGCCACGCTCGGGGCGCGCAGCGCCAGGTCCCAGTGCTCGATGTGCAACCGCTCGCCGTACCGCCGCGAGGGCCAGGCCGCGCAGTCCCCCACCGCGTACACCGAGTGCAGCGTGCTGCGCAGCTGGCCATCGGTGAGCACGGCGCCCGCATCGTCCCTGGCGATCCCGCTGCCGGCCAGCCAGTCGGTGGCCGGCCGGACGCCGATCGCGACCAGGATCAGATCGGCGTCCAGGGACCGGCCGTCGGACAGCAGCACCGTGTCGTGGTCCACGCCCTGCACCCGGGCGCCAACCGTGAGCTCGATGCCGGCCTGCTCGTACCAGCCGGCGGTATAAGTGCCGATCTCGGCCGGCAGCGCAGCGGCCAGCGGAGCTGGGAGCGCCTCGACGACGTGCACCGCGCAACCCGCTCGAGCGGCAGCGGTCGCCACCTCGGCGCCGATCCAGCCCGCTCCGACAATGATCACGTTGGTGCCCGGACGCAGCGCGTCCCGTAACCGGTGCGAGTCCTCGATCGTGCGCAGGGTCCGAACGTGCCCGAAGCGGTCGGTGCCGGGCAGCGCGACCGGGAGTGACCCGCAGGCCAGCACCAGGCTGTCGAACGGCACTGGACCAAGCTCGGTCTCCAGTGTGCCCCCACTGTCCGGGCCGGCCTCGAGCCCGGTCGCCCGGCAGTTCAAGCGCAGCTCCACATCCAGTGCGGTCCAGTCCACTGGGAGCGTGGTGTCCTCGGCCTCGCCGAGCAGTACGGCCTTCGACAACGGCGGCCGGTCGTAGGGCCGACGAGCCTCGGCGCCGACCATGGTGATCCGCCCGGTGTATCCGCCGGAGCGCAGGGCGATCACCGTCTGCAGGCCGGCCAACCCGGCTCCGGCCACCGCGATGCTGCGCACGTCGGATAGCTTGCCAGCGCTGCAATTGCGGGGCCGGGCCGGTAGGACCGGTGAGCCGGAAGCCGACCGGTCCGTCGTACCCTCGGCTGGTGAGCAGCCCGGATGCTCGGACCGACGTCATCGTGATCGGGGGTGGCGTCATCGGGCTCGCGATTGGCTGGCGGGCCGCGCGAGCCGGACTGACGGTCGTCGTGGTCGATCCCGCGCCCGGCGCCGGTGCGTCCTCGGTCGCTGCCGGGATGCTCGCCCCGGTCGCCGAGGTCAGTTACACGGAGGAGCCGTTGCTGCGGTTGTCGCTGGCCGCGGCGGAGCGCTACCCATCGTTCGTCACCGAGCTCGCCGCCGATTCCGGCGCCGATCCCGGCTACCGGCAGTGCGGCACGCTCGCGGTGGCGATGGACGCGGATGACGCGGCGGTCATCGACGAGCTATACGCGTTCCAGCGCGAGCTCGGACTGCCGGTCGAGCGGTTGACCGGGCGAGCCTGCCGGGAGCTCGAACCGCTGCTCGCACCGACCGTGGCCGGTGGGCTGCTGGTGTCGGGGGACCATCAGATCGATAACCGACGGCTGGTGACCGCGCTGCTCGCCGCTGTGGATCGGTTCCCGGTGCGGCTGGTGCCAGCCCGCGCCGAGCTGCTGGTGGAGGACGATCAGGCGGTCGGGGTTCGGCTGGACGGCGGTGCCGAGCTACGCGCGCGTACGGTCGTCGTCGCGGCCGGCTACGCCTCGGCAGCGGTCCCGGGCTTGCCGACCGCGGTGATCCCGCCGATCCGACCGGTCAAGGGTCAGATCCTTCGGCTGCGGATGTCCGGCGGCTACCGCGACGTGCTGTCCCGGACGCTGCGCGGCCTGGCCCGCGGTTCCAGCGTCTACCTGGTGCCCAGAACCGACGGGGAACTGGTGGTCGGCGCAACCGTGGAAGAACGCACTGACACGACGGTCACCGCCGGTGGCGCCTACGAGCTGTTGCGGGCGGCCCGCGAGGTGTTCCCAGTCATCGACGAGCTGGAGCTGGTCGAGACCACGGCCGGGCTGCGACCCGGTTCGCCGGACAACGCGCCGCTGCTCGGCCCGACCGCGCTGGCCGGCCTCGCGCTGGCCACCGGTCACTACCGCAACGGCATCCTGCTCGCCCCGATCACCGCGGACGTGCTCACCGAGTTTCTCGTCACCGGGACGGTTCCCGAACTGGCCGAACCGTTCCGGCCCGACCGTTTCAGCACGGATCGAACGGGCGATCTGACGAGGACGGAATGACAGTGCGGGTTTCGATCAACGGTGCGTTCCGAGAGCTCGCTGCCGGGACCACGGTCGCCGACGTCGTCGCCGAGCTGGCGCCGCCGTCGGACAACGGCACCGCCCCGCCGGGAGCATCCGCGCGCGGGATCGCGGTCGCCGTCAACGACGAGGTCGTCCCGCGGGCCGCCTGGCCGGACACGGTGCTGGCCGAGGCCGACCGGATCGAGGTGCTGACCGCGGTGCAGGGCGGCTGAAGGGAACAAGCAGTGACTGACCTCGCGGGATTGGTGATCGCTGGAACGCAGTTCGACTCGCGGCTGATTCTGGGCACCGGCGGCGCACCCAGTCTGGAGGTGCTCGAGCAGGCACTGGTTGCGTCCGGCACCCAACTGACCACGGTGGCCATGCGCCGGATCGATCCGGCCGCGCCGGGCTCGGTGCTCGACGTGCTGGCCCGCCGGCAGATCCGAGTGCTGCCGAACACGGCCGGCTGCTACACCGCGGGGGAGGCGGTGCTGACCGCCCGGTTGGGCCGCGAGGCGTTGGGCACCGACTGGGTCAAGCTGGAAGTCATCGCCGACGAGCACACGCTGCTGCCGGATCCGGTCGAGACGCTTGAGGCAACCGTCCAGTTGGTCGCGGACGGGTTCGTGGTGCTGCCATACACGAATGACGACCCGGTACTGGCCCGCCGGCTGGAGCAGGCCGGTGCGGCCGCGGTGATGCCGCTGGGCGCCCCCATCGGCTCTGGCCTGGGGATCCGGAACCCGCACAACATCGCGCTGATCGTCGAGTCGGCCGGCGTCCCTGTCGTGCTCGACGCGGGCATCGGGACCGCATCGGACGCGGCGCAGGCGATGGAGCTCGGCTGTGACGCGGTACTGGTCGCCTCCTCGGTGACCAGGGCGAGATCGCCGCAGTTGATGGCCACCGCCATGCGGCACGGGGTCGAGGCGGGCCGGCTGGCGTACCTGGCCGGACGGATACCGCGCCGGTACTACGCGAAGGCGTCGTCGCCGGACCGCTGATTGCTTTGCGCCGGAGCTAGCCGGAACCGGGGCCGTTGCGTCCTACACTGGGTCCGCTATGGACACGGCTATCTCCGATCCACTAGTGGGGCGGGTACTCGACCAGCGCTACCTGGTCGAGACCAAGATCGCCCGTGGCGGGATGGCGACCGTCTACCAGGCGTTGGACACTCGCCTGGACCGAACTGTTGCGCTCAAGGTCATGCACCCGGCGTTCACTGAGGACGTCGACTTCGTCGACCGGTTCATCCGGGAGGCCAGGGCTGCGGCCCGGCTGTCGCACCCGAACGTCGTCGCGGTGTTCGACCAGGGCATGGACGGCAGCACGGTGTTCCTGGCGATGGAGTATGTCGAGGGTCGCACCCTGCGCGACGTGCTCATCGAGCACGGCCCGCTGACCCCACGACAGGCGTTCTCGGTGCTGGGTCCGATGCTGGCCGCGCTCGCGGCAGCGCACGAGGCCGGTCTCGTGCACCGCGATGTCAAGCCGGAGAACGTGCTGCTGGCCGACGACGGCCGGGTAAAGGTGGCGGACTTCGGCCTTGCCCGGATGGCGTCCGCGCAGAGCTCGACGTCCCCCCAGTTGCTTATGGGCACCGTCGCTTATCTGTCCCCGGAGCAGGTCGAGCGAGGTACCGCCGACGCCAGATCCGACGTCTACGCGGCCGGGATCGTGCTGTTCGAGCTGCTGACCGGTTCCAAGCCGTTCGACGGCGACGTCCCCATCCAGGTCGCCTACCAGCATGTGTACGCCGACGTGCCGGCGCCGAGCACGATGGTGCCCGGACTTTCGCCCCTGCTGGACACGCTGGTGGCGCGGGCTACCGCCCGCGATCCGGAGCTCCGCCAGCGGGATGCGGGGCAGCTGCTGACCGAGGTCGCGGCCGTGCACGACCAGCTCACCGACGCCGAGCTCGACACCAGTCCACCGCCCGCCGATCTGCTCGATGCCGGGCCGGCCGGTCCGGCTGCAGCTCTCGCCGCGGGGCCAGTCGACGACCTGTTGGTCGATGGCAGGCTCAGCGGGTCATGGTCGGATGCCCAGGCCGCAGCCGGCGGTGGCCTGGAGCCGGTCGCCGTGGTGGCGCCGACGGTTGTGGCCGGTCTGGCGGCTACCGACGTCGAGCTAGGGCTCACCGGCGGAATGCTCGGCGAGACCAGCCAGGAGACCGCGGTCGTGCCCCGCCCGTTCGGTGGCGTATCGACCGAGATCGGTGAGCCGCCAGGTGCGGATGCTCCGCCGCCGCTGCGTGCGGCCGGAGGCCCACCCGGACAGCGCAAGGGCCTGATCGCGATCGGGATCGTGCTGGCCATCGCGCTGATCGTGAGCGTCGGTGCCTGGTGGCTGGGCTCCGGCGGCTACGTAACCGTCCCCAATGTGGTGGGCAAGAGCCAGGCCGAAGCCACCAGGATGGCCGCCAACGCCGGACTCAAGATCCAATACGCGCCGGAGCGCGTGTACAGCAGCACTGTGCCGCCGGATCGGATCGCCAAGTCGACGCCGGCTGCCGGGGAGCGGGTCCGCAAGGGCTCCGAATTCGTGCTGTACCTGTCCAAGGGGCCACAGCTGTTCCGGGTGCCGAAGCTGGTCGGGTTGACCAGGTCGCAGGCCGAGGCCGAGCTGAAGAAGGTACACCTCACGGTGGGCGAGATCAGCCAGGAGCCCAACGCCAACTACCCGAAGGGGCAGGTCATCGCGACCACGCCGGTCGCCGGTAGCCCGCTGGGCCGCAATGGCAAGGTCGACCTGGTGATCAGCAAGGGCCAGGACCTGGTGGACGTCCCCTACGTCGTCGGCCAGACCGAGGCCGAGGCGGTTGCCGCCTTGCAGGCGGCCGGCTTCAGCCCACAGGTAACCCAGGAGGCCACCGATCGCGACGACCTGATCGGGCGAGTGTTCGCCCAGGATCCGAGCGGCGGTCAGGCTCCCCGTGGCTCAGCGGTCGCCATCAAGGTGGGCAAGCCGCAGGACCAGCAGGATCTGGTTACCGTGCCGGACGTGCGCAACCTGCGGGTCGTCGAGGCTAGACGGAAGCTGCATGACGCCGGCCTAGAGGCGAACGTAGCCAACTTCGGCGGCAACAACGCCCACGTGATCAACCAGAGCCCCGGGGCAGGCGCCCAGGTGCCGCAGGGTTCCGAGGTCACGATCTGGGCGGTCTAATCGGCTGCCACGTCCCGGTCGGCCGCGGGCTGGTCGCCGGTGCGCTCGGCGTGCTGAAGAGGCTGAGGTAGCCGGTGGCCGGACGGCGCTCGTCCGGCGCCGGGGTCGCCGTAGTGGCGATGATTCTGGTGACCGCGGTTTGGGGACTCACGTTCGTCGTGGTCAAGGACGCGGTCGAGCGGATGCCGGTGCTCGACTTCCTGGCGATCCGGTTCCTGCTCGCGACTGCGGTCATGCTCGCAGCACGGCCGCGGGCCCTGGCCGGGCTCGGCCGGCTCGGCACCCGGCACGGTTTCCTCCTCGGGCTCGCGCTGGGGATCGGCTACATCGCCCAGACGTTCGGTCTGCGGCACACCTCGGCAAGCGTGTCCGGATTCATCACCGGCATGTTCGTCGTGTTCACCCCGGTCATCGCCGGGCTTGTTCTGCGCCAACACATCGATGCCACCGCGTGGATCGGGGTCGCGGTGGCCGTGACCGGTCTCGCGGTCATATCGCTACACGGGTTCACGATCGGGCCGGGCGAAGCGCTCACCCTGGTCTGCGCGATCTGTTTCGCGATCCACATCGTTGCCCTCGGGCAGTGGTCGGCGCTGCACGAGGCCTACCCGCTCGCGGTCGCGCAGCTGCTCACGGTCGGCGCGATCTGCCTGCTCGCCGGTGCGCCGGACGGCCTGACCCTGCCGCCGGACGCCGGCGTCTGGGGCGCGGTCCTGCTGACCGCGGTGCTCGCCACCGCAGCCGCGTTCGCGATCCAAACCTGGGTGCAGTCAATCCTGGCTCCCACCCGAGTTGCCGTGATCATGACGATGGAACCGGTGTTCGCCGGCGTGTTCGGCGTGCTGCTCGGTGGCGACGACCTGACCGTCCGGCTGCTGGTTGGCGGCGGGCTGGTGCTCACCGCGATGTACCTGGTCGAGCTCGGCCCACGCCGGGCCGCGGACGCCGGGGTCGGGCGGTTGGAGGCGTAGCACCTAGTGCGGCCGGGACGAACCGCACCCCGGAAACGGTTCGAGGCACGGCAGCCAAACGCTGGAGGCGCGGCGTCGAACGGGCTTACGCTCCCGTGCCATGAGGGCGCGCCGCGTGTTCGCCATCGTGGCGGCCGGGGTGGCCTTGACCGCCGCCACCGGTTCCTGCGCGACGCTTCCCCGGCCCAACCGGGTCGAGGCGGCCGCCGCGAACCCCGGCACCAACCTGACCGCCGGCGGCCGGCTATCAACCGTCAAGCACGCACTCCAGGTCAGGACAGTGCCGGGCGGAGCGCGGATTCGGCTGACCGACGTATCCGGCGAGACCTGGGACGGTCAGACCCCGGCCAAGCGGTCGCTGTTCGAAGGGCCGGTCACGGTTGAGCTGACCCGGCCGGGCTACAACCCGGTGCACCGCGAAGTCGATCTCGCGAAGAACCGCAACCTGACTGTCTGGCTCGATCCGGCGGG
>DATFRM010000347.1:0-3260 GCA_035263265.1 Actinomycetes bacterium | reverse complement strand
CGCACGTATCGGTACAGGCCGCCCACCACGAGGTGCTCGGGTGGCGCGATCGGCGCCGGCGTCCCCGCGCCCTCGACGACGAACCGGGCGAACGCCTGGACCAGCACTGCCGCGCCCACGACCAGCAGGATCACACCGGCTAGCCGAAGCGGCACCGAGTACGGCGGCTCGCGCACCTGCCATCCGGTCAGGCACCACGGCACCAGGCCGGCCACCACACCGGGTGCCAGCGCGAAGAACACCGTGCTGCCGATAACGGCGTGAGATTTGCGCACCCGGCCTCCACCCGAACCGGCAATGCCGCAGCGCTTAGAGCCCGCGATTACGGCCACGAGCGTACGCGGATCGACAGACCCGGCCCTACGCTCGGACGTCACGGAGGTGGTCAGGTGACTGCGTTGCGGTTCGGTGCCTACCAGTATCAGCATCTGCCGCTGCCGGGAGCTGCGCGAACGGTGGTCCGAGGCCGAGCGGCTGGGCTTCGATGTGCTGTGGAACTGCGACACCGTGGTGGAACCTATTTCTCGGACATATCGGTCGGCTCCGCGAGTCGGGCACCGACGAGTTCGTCCTCTACTGGCCGCAAAGCTGGCGCCAGAAGTCATCCGAGCTACAGGTGTTCGAGGAAGTGGCCAACACCGTCATGCCGGCGATACGGGCGACGGGTTAACTCGACCGCTGCGGCTCCCGACCGTGCGGCCCGGCGGTGACGTCGGCGCCGCGGGGACCCTGGTAGGGGTCGAACGGGCGCAGGTCTCGCATCATGACCACCCGGCTGATGTCGGACGGGCTGACCACACCAACCACTCGGTCGCCCTCGTCGACAACGACCGCGCGCCCATCGGTGCAGCCGGCCATCCGCTGCAGCAGGCCCACCAGCAGTTCGTCCGGACGAGCGACCGGCACCTCTGCCGATGGGCAGGCGATATCGCCCAGCCGGGTTACCGGTCGGCGCTCCGGTGGGACCGCACGGATCCGATTCAGGGTGGCCAGCCCGGCAAGGTGGCCCTGCTGATCGACGAGCGGATAACCGGAGAACCTGTGTCGCAGCACCGTTTCGGCCACGAACCGATCGAGCGGCTCGGTCGGACTCGCTGTTACCGGGTGCGCGGTCATCACGTCGGCCACCCGAACTCCGTGCAGCAGCTGGGCCAGCCGGCTCTGCTGCTCCTCGGCGGCCGCGGCGTTGACTAGGAACAGCCCGATCAAAACCAGCCACAGGCCGTCGAACCCGTTGTCGGTCACCACCTGAAGCGCGCCAAGCGCGACCAGCAGGAAGCCGAACACTCGACCGGCCTTGGCGGCGGTCACCGCGGCACGGAACCGGTCGTGCCACCGGTGCCATAGCGCGGCCCGCAGCACCCGACCGCCGTCCAGCGGTGCCGCGGGGATCAGATTGAACACGGCCAGCAGCATGTTGACACCGGCCAGGTAGGCCAGAACGCCGAGTGGCAAGCCGTGCACCCCCAGTGCGCGCAGCACCATGGCCAGCAGGCCGAATACGACACCGGCCAGCACGCTGGTCAGCGGCCCGACCACGGCGATCCGGAAGTCGGCGCCCGGCGAGCGCGGCTCGGACCGCAGCTGCGCGACCCCGCCGAACAACCACAGTGTGATCCCGGCCACCTCGATGCCGTTGCGCTGGGCAACGATGGCGTGTGCCAACTCGTGCGCGAGTAGGGAGACGAAGAACAATACGGCGGCAACCAGGGCCGCGGCGATGTATGCCGCAGTCGATCGACCCGGATACGCGGATGGGAACAGGCCGGTAGCGAGCCCGATAACCAAGATCGCTACGATGGCCAGCACACTGATGTTGAGACCGACGGGAATGCCCGCGATCCGGCCTAGCCGTACCGATTCACGCATGGCGTCGCCGTCCCTCGATTACGGTGCCACAGTCGAGTTCATCATCCACCCGGTCGGAAGCTTGGGAGCGGAGCCGATTCGGAGCGCATTTGCTGTGATCGTGTTACACGTACCGGGCGGCGGGCATGAGCCCATCACCCTTCGAGCGGAAGGCCGACGATGACCGCGAAGAAGACGACCGACAGCAACGCCTGGCCGGTTGCCACGACCCCCGGCAGCCGACCTGCCGATCTCGACGCGATCCGGGCCGACATCGCGCGAACGCGCGCCACGCTCGCGGACACCGCGGCTGCACTGGCCGCCAAGGCCGAAACCCGAGCTCGGACAGCTCGGGCTCAGGCGATGACCGTCGTCAAAGCGCTAGCGGCACTCGCGGTCGCGTTGGTTGCCGTGCGTGCTGCGATCGCGGTAGCCCGGCACCGCCGAGCCAATCGCTGATACCGGCCTGGCAGGTGGACCGACCCAGCCCCCGGCCTCATGATCAGGGGGCCCTGGTGCCGGAGTACGGCATCCCGGACTCCTGATCACGGTATGCGGGGTGCCGTGCGCCCCTGGGGCATTCCGGCTGCACTGGGGTGGGCCGCCGCCCGAGCAGCCCACCCCAGCAGTACTCGGGATCAGGACACGTTCAGTGCCGTGTCATCGACGACGAACGAGGTCTGCAGCGAGAAGTCCTCAACGCCGTACCACCGGATCCTTACCGTCTGGCCGGCGTAGGCCGCCACGCTCAGCGACTTCTGCGCGTATCCGGGTGCCGCGTTCAGGTTCGAGTAGGTCGCCAGCGTCGCCAGTACGGTGCCGCTGGTGTTGAGTACCTGCACCCGCAACGTGTCGTACGCGATGCTGGTCGTGGTCTCAGCGGTGTCGATGTGCAGCCAGAAGCTCAGCGTGTAGGCCGAGCAGCCAGCCGGCAGCGCCACCTGCTGGTAGATGTAGTCGGTGTGGGACACGCCGTAGCCGTCCAGCCACGCGTTCCAGGTGCCGGAACGCGGCGGTTGCCCGGAGGCTCCCCACTGCCCGATCACGCCCGCGGTCGAGGTCCAACCGGTTGAGCCGGACTCGAAGCCCGGGTTCGTGAGCTTCTGACCCGGGTTCGAGCAGCCGCCGCCGGGACCGTTGACCGTCAGCGAGTACGGCGTGGTGTGCGTCGCCGACGATCCGGTGCCGGTGATGGTGATCGGATAGGTGCCCGGCGCGGTCGACGCGGACGTACTGATGGTCATCGTCGACGAACCGCCCGAGGTGACCGTCGGCGGACTGAACGACGCATTCGCGCCGGCTGGTAGACCGCTCGCGGACAGGTTCACCGTCTGCGGGCTGCCGGAGGTCGTTGCGGTGCCGACCGTCGCGGAGGTCGAGTTGCCGGCGGTTACCGTGCCCGAGGTCGGGTT
>DATFRM010000346.1:0-5969 GCA_035263265.1 Actinomycetes bacterium | reverse complement strand
GTCGGAACGAGCGGACGGATCGGAACGAGCGGACGGGTCGGTTGATGCGGACATGGACTGGATACGCGAGCCGGCCGACTCGCGTTCCAGACCGGCTCAGGCGAGGAAGATCTCATTCCCCTTGACTGAGATGTTCTCCTTGGGCAGTGGTGTCGGCGCCGGACCGGCGACGACGGAGGCGTCTGCGATCGCGTACTGGCTGCCGTGGCACGGGCACATGATGACGCCGTCTGCGACCGTAGACACCACACATCCCTGGTGGGTGCAGACCGCACTGAAACACTTGAAGTCCCCGGAGTCGGGCTGGGTGACCACAACCCGCTTGTCCGGGAAGATCTTTCCGCCGCCGACCGGGATGTCCGATGTCTTGGCCAGCGCGTCGCCGCCTCCGTTGGCGGGCGGCGAGCTGGTCGCGCCGGGTGGGGTGGATCCGCCGGTTGCCGGTGGTGAGGTGGTGCCGTTGGACGCGCCGTTGCCGCCCGAGTCGCCGCACCCTGCCAGCGTGGAGGCCGCCAATACCGCACCGGTCGCCGCGACACCGCGGAGCACGTAGCGTCGGCTCAGGTGCCCGGCGCTGCCGTCGGCGAACGGTTGGTCTTGGTCGGTCATGATCCCTCCTCGGATCCGCGGCCACCACAGGTTGAAGTCTTGGTAGCTCTAACGGATCGGATCGGCTGGTGGTTCAGACCGGGTCTATCCGGCCAGCCGATCGGCGAGCACCCGCCGCAGGAACGCGCCGGTGTGGCTGGTGTCCATCGCGACAATGTCCTCCGGGGTGCCCTCGGCTACCACCGTGCCGCCACCGAAGCCGCCTTCCGGACCCATGTCGATCACCCAGTCCGCGGTCTTGATCACGTCGAGGTTGTGCTCGATGACGATGACCGTATTGCCTTGCTCGACCAACCGGTCGAGGACGCCGAGCAGCTTGCGGATGTCTTCGAAGTGCAGACCGGTGGTCGGCTCGTCGAGCAGGTAGACGGTCCGCCCGGTGGAGCGCTTTTGCAGCTCGGAGGCCAGCTTCACCCGCTGCGCCTCGCCACCGGAGAGGGTCGGGGCCGGCTGCCCGAGCCGGACATAGCCGAGTCCGACGTCGACCAGCGTCTGCAGGTGCCGCCGGATCGGCGGGATCGCCTCGAAGAACTCGGCAGCCTCCTCGATCGGCATGTCGAGGATCTCAGCGATCGTGCGGCCCTTGTAGTGCACCTCCAGCGTCTCCCGGTTGTATCGGGCGCCGTGGCACACCTCGCACGGTACGTAGACGTCCGGCAGGAAGTTCATCTCGATCTTGATCGTGCCGTCGCCGGCACAAGCCTCGCAGCGACCGCCCTTGACGTTGAACGAGAACCGGCCCGGCAGGTAGCCGCGCACCTTCGCCTCGGTGGTCTGCGCGAACAACCGGCGCATGTGGTCGAAGACACCGGTGTAGGTGGCCGGGTTGGATCGCGGAGTGCGCCCGATCGGGCCCTGGTCTACATGGATGATCTTGTCGAGCTGCTGGACTCCGGACACCGACTTGTGCCGTCCCGGCACGGTCCGAGCACCGTTGAGCTCTCTGGCCAGGGCGTTGTAGAGGATGTCGTTGATCAGCGTGGACTTCCCCGACCCGGACACTCCCGTGATGGCGATGAACACGCCCAGTGGGAAGCTCACGTCGATCCCGCGCAGGTTGTGCTCGGACGCGCCGTGCACGACCAGCTCGCGCCCCGGTGTCAGCGGGCGACGCACGGCGGGCACCGGGATGCTGCGGCGCCCGGCCAGGTAGGCGCCGGTCACCGACTTCTGGTTGGCCAGCAGGTCGTGCAGCGAGCCGGAATGCACGATGTGGCCACCGTGCTCGCCGGCACCGGGACCGATGTCTACGATCCAGTCGGCGACCCGGATGGTGTCCTCGTCGTGCTCGACCACGATCAGGGTGTTGCCGATGTCGCGCAGCCGCACCAGGGTGTCGATGAGCCGGTGGTTGTCCCGCTGATGCAGCCCGATCGACGGCTCGTCCAGCACGTACAGCACGCCCACCAGACCGGACCCGATCTGGGTAGCCAGCCGGATCCGTTGCGCCTCGCCGCCGGCCAGCGTCGCCGAGGGACGATCGAGCGTGAGGTAGTCGAGCCCGACGTCGAGCAGGAAGCCGAGGCGCGCGTTCACCTCCTTGAGCACCCGCTCGGCGATCTGCTGCTCGCGCGCGGTCAGGTCGAGAGTGAGCAGGAACTTCGCCGCCTCGCCCATCGGCATCGCCGCGACGTCGGCGATCGACTTGCCGCCGACCGTCACCGCGAGGACGACCGGCTTGAGCCGCTTGCCCTGGCAGGACGCGCACGGGATCTCCCGCATGTAGCCCTCGAACCGCTCTCGGCTCGCGTCGGACTCCGCCTCGCCGTGCCTGCGCTGCACGTACGGCACCACACCCTCGAACGTGGCGTGGTAGGACCGCTCGCGGCCGTACCGGTTGCGGTAGTGCACGTGCACCGGGATGTCCCGGCCGAACAGGATGGTCTCCCTGACCTTCGCCGGCAGCTCGGCCCACGGTGTCTTCGTGCTGAAGCGCATCGACTCGGCCAGTGCGTCGAGCAGCCGGCCGAAGTAGTCGATCGTGTTCGCCGAGTTCCACGGGGAGATCGCGCCGCCGTCGATCGAGCGGTCCTGATCGGGCACTATGAGCTCCGGATCGACCTCCATCTTGGTCCCGAGACCGCTGCAATCGGGGCAGGCGCCGTAGGGCGAGTTGAAGGAGAAGGACCGCGGCTCCAGCTCCTCGAACGAGAGGTCGTCGTAGAGGCAGGCAAGGTGCTCGGAGAATGTCCGTTGCCGGTGCGGGTCCTTCTCCGGCAGGTCGACGAAGTCGAGCATGACCAGACCACCAGACAGGCCCAACGCGGTCTCGATCGAATCGGTGAGCCGCCGCTTGGCCGAGGCCTTGACCGTCAGCCGGTCGACCACGACCTCGATCGTGTGCTTCTGCTGCTTGTTCAACGTCGGCGGCTCGGTCAGCGGATGAACCACGCCGTCGACCCGGACCCGGCTGAAGCCCTTGCTTTGCAGCTCGCGGAACAGCTCGCCGTACTCCCCCTTGCGACCGCGCACCACCGGAGCGAGCACCTGGAAGCGGGCGCCCTCTTCGAGCTCGAGCACCCGGTCGACGATCTGCTGCGGGGTTTGCCTGGCGATCGGGCGGCCGCACACCGGGCAGTGCGGCCGTCCGGCCCGCGCATAGAGCAGCCTGAGGTAGTCGTAGACCTCGGTGATCGTGCCGACTGTGGATCTCGGGTTGCGGGACGTCGACTTCTGGTCGATGGACACCGCCGGAGACAGACCTTCGATGAAATCGACATCGGGCTTGTCCATCTGACCGAGGAACTGGCGGGCATAGGCAGACAGCGATTCGACGTAGCGACGCTGGCCCTCGGCGAAGATGGTGTCGAACGCCAGCGACGACTTGCCCGATCCGGACAGCCCGGTGAACACGATCAACGCGTCGCGCGGCAGATCCAGCGAGACATCCTTGAGGTTGTGCTCGCGGGCACCGCGGACGATGAGTCGGTCGGCCACTGATCCGCCTTTCTTGACTGCGGGAAGCTACCCGTCAGGCCGGGCCCATCGTAGGCAGGTCTACTGACAGTTTCGCCTGTGCCGACCCGGTCTCGCAGACTGTCGAAGGGTCCCGATACGGTGAGCCGGCAGGTTGTTCCATCGTCGCCGCTCAGGACCGCCGATGACGAGTTATCGAGACCCGACCGCGAGCATGGCCGAGGTGGAGGCCGCGACCGCTCGGTTGATGTCGACGGCACGCAAGCTCACCGATGCGGATCTGCGGGAACCGTCGCCGCTGCCGCGGTGGACTCGGGGCCACGTGCTGACCCACATCGCCCGCAACGCCGACGGCCTGCGCAACCTGCTGATCTGGGCGGCTACCGGTGTTGAGACGCCGATGTACGCCAGCCCACAGGCGCGCCACGACGACATCTACGCCGGGGCCGGGCGGCCGGCCACCGAGCAGGTCACCGACGTGGAGGAAAGCGCCGACCGGTTCGCCCAGGCGGCGACTGAGGTGCCCGAGGACAACTGGTCGGACATCGTCGAGCTCCGCGGTGGTTTCCAGATCCCGGCGTGGGAGATCTTCATCCGGCGGCTGAACGAGGTGGAGATCCACCATGTCGATCTCGATGCCGGCTACACCCCGGCTCATTGGCCAGCCGAGTGGGTGAGCCGCGCGCTGGCCAACATCGTCGACGGGCTGGCCGACCGGGAGGAGTTCCCCAGGCTGGTGCTGCAGGCCGAGGACACCGATCGAGAGTTCCAGGTTCGGCCACAGGCGAGCGGTGCGGCGATCACGGTGGCGGGTCCGGAGCCGGCGCTGATGGCGTGGCTGATCGGTAGGTCCTCAGGTGACGGCCTGGCCGTGGAACCGCACGGGACCGCGCTGCCATCGCTGCCCAAGTGGGCATAGGAGGTTCCGATGGCCGCCTATCACGGCAACGTTCATGTCGGCGGCGCACCCGATGTGCGCGAGCTCACCCAGCTGGTGATCACCAAGATGGCGGTGGGGCCGCACGACAACAACGCCTACCTGCTGCGCTGCCGCGACACCGGTGAGCAGCTGCTCATCGACGCGGCCAACGACGCGCCGACGCTGATCCGCCTGGTCGCGGCCGGCCTGGACGCGATCCTGACCACTCACCGGCACTCCGATCACTGGCAAGCACTAGCTGAGGTGGCGTCGGCGACCGGGGCGCGCACCATGGCCGGGCGTGCGGATGCGGCGGCGATCCCGGTCCAGACCGACCAACTCCTTGACGACGGCGACCCAGTGTCGGTCGGCCGCTGCCGGATGCAGGCAATCCACCTGGTCGGGCACACTCCGGGCAGCATCGCGTTGCTCTACGACGACCCGCGCGGGCATCCACACCTGTTCACCGGGGACTGCCTGTTTCCCGGCGGCCCGGGCAGGACCGGCAACCCGACCGACTTCGGCTCGCTCATGGACGGGCTGGAGGCGAAGGTGTTCGGAGTGCTTCCGGACGAGACCTGGGTTTATCCGGGCCACGGCCGCGACACCACGCTCGGCAAGGAGCGCGCCTCGATCCCGGCGTGGCGCCGGCGCGGCTGGTAGCGCTGCTGGGCACCGGGACGAGCGCCGGCTCGGCGGGCGGGCCCAGCAGCCGAGGTTGTTCAGAACCCGTCCACGCCGGTGGCCTGGGTGATCTCGAACACATGCCGGGAGCCGGCGCAAACCGTTCGCAGGACGTGGATGGGGACGTCCTGGTCGGAGTAGGAGGCTCGCACCACCTCGACCACCCACTCCCCCGGCGCGAGTTCGAGTGTCCCGGTCTCGGGTTCGGTCGGAGCGCGCGCGATCAGCGTCTCCTCGGCGTGCCCGAACCGGTGCCCCAGCCCCTCGAGCTCCGACTGCAGTGACGGCCTGACGAACCCGGGCTGGGCGAGCCGGGTATCGCCGAACAGATCGGCGCGGAAGAACGAGGTGGCGATCCGCACCGGTATGTCGTTCGCGATCAGTAGCTTCCGGCGCGCAATCACCTGATCGCCGGTTGCCACCCGCAGCACGGCCGCCACGGCCGACTCGGCCGGCTCGGGACCGACGTACAGCATGCGCCGGCCGGCGCGGAGTCCCTGCCGCTCGGCCTCGGTGACGAACAGCGACACCGAGCCGCGAACGGCCGGCTCGGTCGGCAGCAGGCGGCGGACCAGCACCGCACGGTTCCGGTCCGGCTCCGACGTCTCCACGGCCTGAAACATAGCCAGTGCGGCGGTCCCCACCCGGACCCGCCCCACGCACCAGCGCGGTCGGGTTGGCGGAGCTAGCCGGACGGTGGGTGGCGGGGCGGACGCTCGGTAACCCGCTCGGTGCGTTCGTCGGTGATCGCCTCGGTCAGGTCGGGATGCCTCGGATCCAGCAACGTCTCGTCCACCGTGACCATGAGCGCCGATCGGGTGCCCTTCCCGCGGCGGGAGGC
>DATFRM010000345.1:0-2455 GCA_035263265.1 Actinomycetes bacterium | reverse complement strand
GGAACGGGGTCCACGGGGTCCACGGGGGACGCGGGGGTCCACGGGGTCCACGGGGGACGCGGGGGACGCGGGGGCGCGGGGGGCGTGATCGGGTACGGCGGACGAGGCAGGTACGGGGGTCCGGCCTCATCCGCCGTACCGGCCGTTTTACGCACGATTGGAGATGCCGGCTCGTCCGGCCCTAGGGTTTGCCATCCGCACCGACCCGGTCAGTCGACCGGGAGCTGAGCTGATGCACAACGAGGAGACGCGATGCGATTCGACCAGCCGGCGCGGGTCGAGCGATTGCTCGCCCGTCACGACGGCATCGTTCCTGGCGAATGCTTCCCGGGAAGTCCAGCGCTGTTCCGGCGCGATGAGCTGTTGATTGCCAGCGAAGACGCCGACCGGGTGTCTGACATAGCCGCGCGCTGGATGGAGCGACGCCCGGACGCGGACGCGTCCGGGGTCGCCCGTGTTCAGCTGCGCCGCACGGCCAAGGTTGACGTCTGCGCACTGGCCGACGAACTGTCCGCCCGAGCCGGCGTACTGGCTTCGCCGAACCACATACTGTGCGGCGAGCCGAACTACGGCGGTGGGCCGTTCGACGACCCATCGCCCGCTCCGGCGCTGGCGGCACCGGCGCCCACCCATGCCCGGCGTCAAGTCAAGGTCGCCATCCTGGACACGGGCATCGCGACCCACGAGTGGTGGGACAAGTCCAGCTGGTACCGGGACTGCGGCACGGATGCCGAGGACATCGTGGATGCCGATCTGGACCTCGAACTTGACAGCGAGGCCGGGCACGGCACTTTCGTGGCCGGAGTCGTGCTGCAGCGGGCGCCCAGTGCGCATCTGTGCATCGACCGGGTGCTGTCCAGCGACGGTGTCTCCGACGAACTGAGACTGGCACGGGCGCTACATCGGTTGCGTGACCAGTTCGATGGCCGCGGCCAGCCGCTCGATGTGGTGAACCTGTCGCTCGGCGGCTATACGTATAACAACAAGCCGAACCAACTGCTGGCCAAGGCGATCAACCGGTTCGACCGGCGGACCGCCATTGTGGCCAGTGCCGGCAATGCGGGCAGCGACCGGCCGTTCTGGCCGGCCGCGATCAAGCGGGTCATCGCGGTGGGAGCGCTGGATGCCAGCGCCACCGCCCGGGCCGGCTTTTCCAACTACGGCTGGTGGGTGGACGCGTGCGCGCCCGGCGACAAGGTGCACAGCACGTTCGTCCGCTTCGACGGTCCCGCCAAGCCCGCGGGCGATTACGACCCGGACAAGTTCATCGGATACGCGCACTGGAGCGGCACCTCGTTCGCGGCTCCGGTGGTCAGCGGTGCGATCGCAGCGACCGCGGCACGCGAGAACACCGACGCCACGACGGCGGCGTCGATGGTGCTGGACCCGGCCGGTCGCACGGTGCCCGATCTCGGCGTGGTGGTTCGGTAGCCATGACCCATCCGTCCCAGTCAGTCACCGGCAACCGGTATCCTCCGCATGAACTACTGCGCCGCCGGGTGAAGTGCCCCAGGCCGTGGGAGGAACCAGCACGTGGCAACTGCGACGGCAGCACTGGTCGAGGCGGCCAGCAAGGGCGACGAGCAGTCCTGGTCGGAGCTGGTCGACCGGTTCACCCGGCTGGTCTGGTCGGTGGCACGTGCGCACGGACTGTCGGAGGCGGATGCCGCCGACGTGTGCCAGACCACCTGGCTGCGTCTAGTCGAACACATCGACGGGCTGCGGCACCCCGAATCCGTCGGCAGCTGGCTGATCACGGCAGCCAGGCGCGAGTCCTACCGGGTGCTCCGCCAGGTGGATCGCGAAGTCCCGACCGAGGAGGTCGACGACGAGGACGGGCCCTGGCCACCGGCTGGAAGCCGGCCCGCCGCGGAGTCGCACGCCGTGCTGTGGGACGCGTTCGGCGAGCTTCCGGAGCGCTGCCGACGGCTGCTTCGGGTCTGGTCAACGGCGGTCGACGCCGGCTACACGGAGATCGCGTCGGCACTTGGCATACCGGTTGGCAGTATCGGGCCAACCCGCGCCAGGTGCCTCGAACAACTACGGCGGCTGCTGGGCCGTCGCCCTACGCCGGATACGGCGTAGCACACGGGGAGGAAACCAGCCATGGCTGACCTGGCAGATCTGCCAGAGACGGAGCTGCTCGTGGCTATCGGGAAGTTCTTCGACGAGATAGATCCGGTCCCGGAGCACGTGGTAACGGCGGCAAAGGGCTGCCTGACCTGGCGCACCATCGACACCGAGCTGGCCGAGCTGGTCGAGGACACCGCGCTGCTCGCCGCCACGTCGGTACGTGGCCCGCACGGCGCGCGCCTGCTTACGTTCACGGCGCCACGGGTCTCGGTGGTGGTCGAGGTCGCCGAGGTCGGCCCGACCCGTCGGCTGATCGGCCAGCTCGGCGATCCCCGCAGCGCTGCCATCGAGGTGCGGTTCCGCGACGGCACTACCTGGGTCG
>DATFRM010000344.1:0-4386 GCA_035263265.1 Actinomycetes bacterium | reverse complement strand
GCCTTGCGATAGTCCTCGGCCAGCTCACCCACCAACGCGGCCACCAACGAGTCCCGGGTCACCCCCTGACGCCACAGCGTCGAGCGGGCCCGCCCGGCTACGTCTGCCACCCGCTCCAGCGTCAACCCGTCCCAGCCCTGCTCCCGCAAGACCGTGATCGCTGCCGCTCGCAAGCTGTCGTCCATCAGACCTCACTGTTGCGCGTACGCAACATGACTGTAGCACGGATGCAGCGGCAATATGTCAACTGCGCAACCTGCGCGCTTGTGGTCCGTCAGCTACCGGCGGCCTCGATCCGGGCCACCAGATCTCGGGCCGTCCCGGCCGCCCTGGTCGCCGCGGCGAGGTCTTGGTCCGCGCCGGCGACCTGAAGCGTCCCGATCACGCCGTTCACGGCGGTGACGTCGGCCGGTGCCAGCGTGTGCAGGATCCGGTCCCTGAGGTAGTAGAGGGTGAAGACATCGCCGTTGACGCTGTCGGCATCTCGCGCGGCGGCGTCGACCTGAATCTGCCGGGCCCAGAGCTCGAACCGGGCGAGGTTGATCTCGGCTGACGGCCGGTACCGAAGCTGCAGGTCCAGACTCCACCGCGCGACGTCGATCGCCGACTGCCGGCTCCGTGCCACGTCCCGGCCGCGAACGGCCGATGAGAGCGACGCGAGCGCACGGGTCAGCACCGGCTGGACCAGTCGCGGTACCTCGCCGGTCCGGAATTGGGACCACGCCGCAGTCATCGCACCCAGCTCGGTCGAGGCGGCCCGCCAGTCCCGCGACGCTGCCGCGTCGAAGATCCGGTCCGCACCGGTCTCCAGCGCGGTCAGCTCGGCCGGAGTATCCGCGGGCAGCGCATCGGTCGGAACCGCAAGGGCGAGCGCTTCCACATCGGGCCCGCTCTTGGTGTAGAACTCGCCGTAGCCGGGCGCGAAGAGCTTGTCCTCGGTGCTGCCGTCCATGTGCAGCTCTTCGCCGACCATCCCGCCCTCGAGCGGGCCGAACGGTCCGTCCAGCGTCCTGTCGATCGACTTGACGGTGACCTGTTCGAACGCGATCCCGGGGATGTTCTCGGTCCGGAAGACGTTACCGATCTGCGGATTTCCCGGCATGATCATCTGAGCCGGCCCGTCTTTGCCGGCCTCCCAGGTCCCTTCCTTGGTGACGATGTTCCCATCGGCCAGATCGGCGACGTCCTCGCCGAAGTACCAGACCGACCCGTCGTCGGCCTGGGCGTAGAGGTCGTACGCAACCTCCTGGAGCCGGCCGTCCAGGTAGGCGGTGTATTGGGAGACGAGCGTCTCCACTCGGGTGCCTGACCAGTCGACGACCTTGGTGAAGGGCAGCAGCGTGACCTCGGTCCGGAACGGCTTGCCGTCCACCCGGCCGACGAAGAGCACCGAGTCCTGCCGGGAAACCGGGAACAGTGGGTTGGTCACCCTGGTGGGTTTCGAGAACGTCGGCATCGTGAGATCGACCCGCTCGCTGTCCGGCGCGACCGGAACACGGCCGGGCAGCACCGGCTGCGGGATCGCCTGGCCAGCCGTCGTCGCACCGGTCCGCGAGGCCGGCGGCGAGCTCGACCCCGAGCTCGAGCACGCGCCAACAAACAAGGTCATCACCGCGACCGCAGCTACCAACCGTGCCATGGGCCCGATTCTCGGACAGACGTACTGAAGGTCGACTGAACGATCCGAGATCGGGGAGCCACTCATTACCGATGTATGACCGATCGAGTCATCGGGCTCTACCGGAGAAGGTGAGCGCCTAGCGTCACCGGCATGCGGGTCCTGGTCACCGGCGGCGCGGGCTTCATCGGCTCGCAGATAGTGGCCGAGCTGTTGGCAACCGGGCACCAGGTCCGGGTGCTCGATGCGCTGTTGCCGGCGGTGCATCCGGGTGGCGCGGCGCCGTCGCTGGACGGCATGCAGCCGTTGATCGGCGATCTGCGCGACCGGGCTGCGGTCGAGCGCGCACTCCGGGACGTGGACGCCGTGTGCCATCAGGCGGCGATGGTGGGGCTGGGCGTGGACTTCGATGACACCCCTGACTACGTCGGCTGCAACGACCTGGGGACGGCGGTGCTGCTCGCCGCCATGGCCCAGGCCGGAATCGACCGGTTGGTGCTGGCTTCGTCGATGGTGGTGTACGGGGAGGGTCGGTACACCTGCGTCGAGCACGGACAAGTCGCCGCTTCGCCGCGACGGATCGAAGACCTCGCCGCCAGACGGTTCGAGCCGGCCTGCCGGGAGTGCGGACGCGCGTTGCGATCTAGCGAGGTCACCGAGGAGGCGCCGACCGATCCGCGCAACGTGTACGCGGTGACCAAGCTGGCCCAAGAGCACCTGGCCGCCTGCTGGGCGCGAGCCACCGGCGGGACTGCGGTGGCGCTGCGCTACCACAACGTCTACGGGCCCGGGATGCCCAGGGACACTCCGTACGCGGGGGTGGCGGCCATCTTCAGATCGGCGCTCGCCGCCGGGAAGGCACCGCGGGTCTTCGAGGACGGTGGCCAACGCCGCGATTTCGTACACGTGGCCGACGTGGCGCGAGCCAACGTCGCCGCACTGGAGTGGCTCGGCCGTTCCCCGGCCGCAGGCGAGTCCCGTTCTCCAGGTCCGTCGCCGGGCCGGCTCCGCGCCTACAACGTCGGTAGCGGAGCAGCACGCACAGTGGGCGAAATGGCCAGTGCCCTGGCTGAGGCCCACGGTGGCCCACCTCCGGTGGTCACCGGGGAGTTCCGGCGCGGCGATGTCCGGCACATCACCGCCTCGTCGGCGCGGATCGTGACGGAGCTTGGCTGGCGGGCCGCGGTGCCGTTCGAGCATGGGATGCGGGAGTTCGCCGCCGCCCCGCTGCGAGGCGGCTCGGCGTGACCATCGACGTGATCCTGCCGTGCCTGAACGAGGTGACGGCACTGCCCTGGGTGCTGGGCCGGATGCCGGCCGGGTTCCGCCCGATCGTGGTCGACAACGGCTCCACCGATCGCTCGGCCGAGCTCGCGCGCTCGCTCGGAGCCGGGGTCGTCCTCGAGCCGCGGCGGGGCTTCGGCGCGGCCTGCCATACCGGCCTGACCGCGGCAGCCGCGGAGGTGGTCTGCTTCTGCGACTGTGACGGCAGCCTCGACCCGGGGCAGCTACCGCGGGTCGCCGGCCCGGTGCTGGCCGGCGAGGCCGACCTGGTTCTGGGCCGGCGCCGGCCGGTCAACGCGCGGGCCTGGCCGGTGCACGCGCGGCTGGCCAATCGGGAGCTGAGCCGGCGGCTGCGACACCGGACCGGACTGCGGTTGCACGACCTCGGGCCGATGCGAGCCGCCCGGCGGGCCGATCTCCTCGCCCTTGGGCTTCGCGATCGCCGCTCGGGCTACCCGCTGGAGATGGTCGTGGCCGCGGCCGATCACGGCTGGCGGATCGCCGAAACACCGGTGGAGTACTACGTCCGGACCGGTCGATCCAAGGTCACCGGCACAGTACGAGGGACCCTACAGGCGATCCGGGACATGAGCGGAGTGCTGGCCCGGTGACAACGCTGCTGGTCATCGCCCGAGCCCCGGAACCGGGACGGGTCAAGACCCGGCTGGTGCCGCCGTACAGCTACCAGCAGGCCGCGGCGCTGGCCGAGGCCGCTCTCGCCGACACGCTGCACACAGTCATCGCGACGCCCGCACAGCACCGGCTGCTGGTGCTCGACGGTTCGCCCGGACCGTGGCTACCCGCCGGCGTGGAGGTCGTCCCGCAGGCCGATGGCGATCTCAGCGATCGGATCGCGGCCGCCTTCGGCGCCGTGACCGGCCCGGCGCTGATCGTGGGGATGGACACTCCGCAGCTGACCCCGGCGCTGCTCACGGTGGATTGGACCAGCGCCGACGCCTGGTTCGGCCGTGCCTTCGACGGCGGATTCTGGGCCCTGGGACTGCGCCGGCCGGATCCCGATCTGATCAGCGGCGTGCCGATGTCGACCCCGACGACCGGCGCCGTGCAACATCGGCGGCTGATCGAGGCCGGGCTCCGCGTGGTCGACCTGCCGATGCTCCGCGACGTCGACACGGCCGCGGACGCGCTAGCTGTTGCCCGGGCCCACCCGGACACCCGGTTCGCCCGTCGGCTACGGACCATCGCCGGAGATGGCTGACCTCCGGCGGATCGCGCCTGCGCTCGCCGGACTGGCCGGGCTTGCCGGGCTGACCGCCGCAACCCTCGATACCGGCGAGCCATACGCGGCACCGTGGCGATCCTTCGGGCTCACCGGGCTGCTGTGGGCAGCGTTTGCGATCGGCTGCTGGCTGCTGCGGCGGGTGCCGATCAACTCCGCAGTGCCGCTCATCGTCGCCGGCGGGATCGTGCTGCAAGCGGTGGCGATCTCGGTACCGCCGCGCACGACCGACGACTTCTACCGG
>DATFRM010000343.1:0-2926 GCA_035263265.1 Actinomycetes bacterium | reverse complement strand
CGGCTCGCCGAGGCCCGATAGCCGCTCCAGCTCTGTCTCGGTGAGCGGAAGCGGGGTGGTCTCTCGGAGCTTTGCCCAGGCGGCCCGATCGAGTTCGACATAGGGGGACGCGGGGCGTTGCGCGGCGATTCCCAGCTTCATGCCAACTGTTCATACGGCCCGCAGTGGGCATCGGTCGAGGGGTTCAGGACGGCTGGTCAGCGGTTGCGCCGGGCCGTCGTGGCCGCGTCTCGGGCCCGGGTAGGGTGTCGGCCATGTGCGGAATCGTGGGCTATGTCGGGGACAAATCAGCGCTCGACATCGCGATCGAGGGCCTTCGCCGGCTGGAGTACCGCGGGTACGACTCCGCCGGAGTCGCCCTGGTCATCGGCGACGGCGAGCAGGGCGGCAGGCTGGCCACTGAGCGCCGGGCCGGCAAGCTCGCCAAGCTGGTCGAGGCGATCGAGGAGCATCCGCTGCCGGCCGCCACAACCGGGATCGGGCATACCCGGTGGGCTACCCACGGCGCGCCCACCGACCGGAACGCGCATCCGCACACCGACTGCGACGACCGGGTCGCGGTGATCCATAACGGCATCATCGAGAACTTTGCCGCGCTACGCGCCGAGCTCACCGATGCCGGCCATACGATTCGCTCAGACACCGACACCGAGGTGGTCGCCCACCTGCTCGAGAACACGTTCGCGGAGGCGGACGGCGACCTGGCCGAGGCGATGCGCCGGGTGTGCAGCCGCCTCGAGGGAGCGTTCACGCTCGTCGTCGTGCACGCGGACGCGCCGGGCGTAGTGGTCGGCGCTCGCCGCAACTCACCCCTGGTGGTCGGCCGGGGCACCGGGGAGAACTTCCTGGCCTCGGACGTCGCCGCCTTCATCGCGCACACCAGGAACGCAATCGAGCTCGGCCAGGACCAAGTCGTGGAGCTTCGCGCCGATCAGGTGGAGATCACGAACTTCGACGGCACTCCGGCCGCGGTCCACTCCTTCCACGTCGACTGGGATGCCTCGGCCGCCGAGAAGGGCGGCTACGAGTACTTCATGCTCAAGGAGATCGCCGAGCAACCGCGGGCGGTGGCGGACACGCTGCTTGGCCGGGTCGGCGCCGACGGGCTTCTCGCACTCGACGAGGTCCGGCTCTCGGATGAGGAGCTGCGCGACATCGACAAGATCATCATTATTGCCTGCGGCACCGCGTTCCACGCCGGCCTGATCGCCAAGTACGCGATCGAGCCCTGGACCCGGATCCCGTGCGAGGTAGAGCTGGCCAGTGAGTTCCGCTACCGGGACCCGGTCCTGAGCCGGCGGACCCTGGTGATCGCGATCTCCCAATCCGGCGAGACGATGGACACGCTGATGGCCGTGCGGCACGCCAGGGAGCAGGGCTCCCGGGTGCTCGCGATCTCCAATACGAACGGTTCAACGATCCCGCGCGAATCCGACGCGGTGCTCTACACCCACGCCGGCCCCGAGGTCGCGGTCGCCTCCACCAAGGCCTTCCTCACCCAGCTGATTGCCTGTTACCAGGTGGCGCTGTATCTCGGGCAGGTCCGCGGCATCAAATGGAGTGACGAGATTCGGGCGGTCATCGACCAGCTGACCGCGATGCCGGAGAAGGTGGAGAAGGTACTGGAGACCATGGAGCCGGTCCGCGAACTGGCTCGGTCGCTGGCTGCCGAGCGATGCGTGCTGTTCCTCGGCCGGCACGTCGGCTATCCGGTCGCGCTCGAGGGCGCGCTCAAGCTCAAGGAGCTGGCCTACATGCACGCCGAGGGTTTTGCCGCCGGCGAGCTCAAGCACGGCCCGATCGCGCTGATCGAGCAGGATCTTCCGGTCGTGGTGATCGTCCCGTCCCCGCGCGGCAGCGGCGTGCTGCACGGCAAGGTGGTCTCCAACATCCAGGAGATCCGCGCCCGCGGCGCCAAGACCATCGTCATCGCCGAGGAGGGCGACGACGCGGTGGTGCCGTTCGCGGACGTGCTGGTCCGGGTGCCACCGACCCCGACCTTGCTGCAGCCGCTGGTGGCCACCGTGCCACTGCAGGTGTTCGCGTGCGAGCTGGCGGCCGCGAAGGGTCACGACGTCGACCAGCCGCGCAACCTCGCCAAGTCCGTCACCGTCGAATAATCCACCTCCCCCTTTCCCGATCATTACGCGCGGTAGGTAGCAGCATTCGGGCGGTCTGCACCGTTTTAGCCAGTCCCCAGGGTGCGTAATGATCGCGAAGGGAGTGGTTCCGTGGTCGTCCGGGATGACTGACGGCGGGTCTAGGGTGGGGCCGTGATCATTGGGGTCGGCATCGACGTGGTCGACGTCGAGCGCTTCGTGGAGTCGCTGGAGCGCACTCCGGGATTGGTAGAGCGCGTGTTCACCGAGACCGAGCGGCATGTCGGCCCGGCCTCGCTAGCCGCCCGGTTCGCCGCCAAGGAGGCGGTGGCCAAAGCGCTGGGCGCACCCGGTGGCCTGCGCTGGCACGACTGCGAGATCCTGACCGCGGCTACCGGCCAGCCCCGGCTGGTCATCGAGGGCACCGTCGCCGTTCGCGCCGCAGAGCTCGGTATCAGGTCCTGGCACGTGTCGCTGAGCCACGACGCGGGCATCGCCAGTGCGGTCGTGATCGCCGAGAGCTGAGATCCTGGCGGCTATGAGGTTCGTGTACGGCGTCAGCGCGATCCGCCGGGCAGAAGCCGAGCTGATGGCAAGGCTGCCTCCTGGCACGCTCATGCAGCGCGCCGCCGCCGGGCTGGCCGCGGCGGGTATCGAACTGCTCGGGCAGCATGCGTATGGCCGTCGGGTCGCCCTTCTGGTCGGCGCCGGTGACAACGGCGGCGATGCGCTGTTCGCCGGGGCGCGGTTGGCCAGGCGGGGCGCGGTGGTCCGAGCGGTACTGCTCGATCCGGCCAAGGCCCATCCGGCCGGGCTGGCGGAATTGC
>DATFRM010000342.1:0-9824 GCA_035263265.1 Actinomycetes bacterium | reverse complement strand
GGGCGGCGAGGAAGGACTCGACAACGACATCGCACGGGCGACGTACGAGCGCACCGGCGCGAGCGTCATGGGCAAGCGCATGTTCGACGGCGGCGAGCTGGCATGGCCGGAGGAGGCGCCGTTCCACACCCCGGTGTTCGTGGTCACCCACACCAAGCGTGACCCATGGGAGCGGCCGGGCGGCACCACCTTCCACTTCGTCAACGACGGCATCGAGAACGCGCTGCTCCAGGCCCGCGAGGCCGCCGGACACCGCGACGTGCGCATCGCCGGCGGCGCCGAGACGATCCAGGAGTACCTGGACAGCGGCCTGATCGACGAGTTCTCGATTACCCTCGCACCCGTGCTGTTCGGCACCGGCATCCGGCTGTTCGACCGCGTGGACCCCGCTCACCTCGCGCTGGCCCAGGCCCGCACGGACGCATCGTCCAGGGTGACCCACCTGACCTACATCGCCGGGAAACGCTAGCCCGCGTTCCCGCAGCGGGTGCAAGACGGCCGTAGCGCGCCTGGCCAGCGCTTAAGCTTGCGCCGTGCTGGCGGCGGTGGTGTCGATCGGTCTGCTCGGGGTGCTCGTGGGCGCTTATCTGCCCGGTATCATCGAGCGGGTGCCGGCCGGCGAACCGGTCCTGGTCGGACCAGGCGGCGGCTGGTTCGGGTCTGCACCGCGCTTCGACCGCCAGTCGGTGCCGATCATCGCGGTGACGGCGGCGGTGTACGCGCTGCTGGCGGCGCGATTCGGGTTCTCCGCCGAGCTGCCCGCGTTCCTGTACGGCGGCGCCGCCGGAATCGCGCTGGCCGCGATCGACTTGGCGCATCACCGCCTGCCGAACGCGCTGACCCTGCCCAGCTACCTGATCGCCGGCGGGTTACTCGGCCTGGCCGCGCTGGTCCGCGGCGAGCTTGGACCGTTCCTTCGCGCGCTGGCCGGGATGGTCGTGCTGTACGCGCTGTACTACCTGCTGATGCTGATCTACCCGGCCGGGATGGGGTTCGGTGACGTGAAGCTGGCCGGCGTTCTTGGGCTGTACCTGGGCTGGCTCGGCTGGGCCGAAGTGATCATCGGCGGATTCCTCGGCTTCGTGATCGGCGCGCTGGCCGGACTCGGCCTGCTGGCGACCCGCCGGGCCACCCGCAAGTCGGCGGTCCCGTTCGGCCCGGCCATGCTGCTCGGCGCGCTGATCGCGGTGCTCGCCGGCATCCCCATCGCGGACTGGTATCTCGGGGGTATGGCGGGCTAGCCGCAGTCGCGTGGCAGGATCACTGCATGTTGCGCTGGCTCACCGCGGGGGAGTCGCACGGGCCGGCCCTGGTCGCGATCCTGGAGGGGTTGCCCGGCGGGATCCGGGTGACCACCGAGGACGTCAGGGTGGCCCTGGCCAGGCGCCGGCACGGCTACGGGCGTGGCGCGCGGATGAGCTTCGAGCGCGACGAGGTGGAGTTCCTCGGCGGGGTCCGGCACGGCCTCACGTTGGGCAGCCCGGTCGCGATCCGGATCGGAAACACTGAATGGCCGAAGTGGCAGGCAGTGATGGCCACCGACCCGGTCGACGAGGCGGAGCTGACCGAACTCGCCCGCAACGCGCCGCTGACCAGGCCGCGGCCCGGCCACGCCGACCTCGCCGGCATGCAGAAGTACGCGGTCACCGATGCCCGACCGATCCTGGAGCGAGCCAGCGCTCGGGAGACCGCGGCCCGGGTCGCACTCGGCGCGGTCGCGACCGCGTTCCTGGACCAGGCGGTCGGGATCGAGGTGGTCAGCCACGTCGTGCGCATCGGTGCGGCCACCGCGCCGGCCGGCACGCTGCCCAAGCCGGCCGATCAGGCCCGGATCGACGCCGATCCGGTGCGCTGCTTCGACCCGACCGCGAGCGCTGCGATGGTGGCCGAGATCGAGGCCGCGCACCGTGCCGGCGACACGCTCGGCGGCGTCGTCGAGGTGCTCGGCTACGGGCTGCCGCCGGGGCTCGGCAGCCACGTGCACTGGGATCGCCGCCTCGATGCCAGGCTGGCCGGTGCGCTGATGGGCATCCAGGCCATCAAGGGCGTCGAGGTCGGCGACGGATTCGAGCTGGCGGGGGTACGCGGTTCGCAAGCGCATGACGAGATCGAGACCGCGGACGGCGCCGTCCGCCGCCGGACCGGCCGGGCCGGCGGAACCGAGGGCGGCATGAGCACCGGCGAAACACTGCGGGTCAGAGCCGCGATGAAGCCGATCTCGACGGTGCCCCGGGCGCTGGACACCGTGGACGTGGCCACCGGCGAGCCGGCGCAAGCGATCAGTCAGCGCTCCGATGTCTGCGCCGTGCCGGCCGCCGGTGTAGTAGCCGAGGCGATGGTCGGGCTGGTCCTTGCGGACGCGACGCTGGAGAAGTTCGGCGGCGACTCGGTGGCCGAGACCGCGCGAAACGCGCGCGCCTACCTGGACACGCTGGTGGTCCGCTGACATGCCCGGTCCGATCGCGGTGCTGGTCGGCCCGCCGGGCTCCGGCAAGTCAACGGTAGGGGAGCTGCTGGCGGCCCGGCTCGGCACCACCTTTCGGGATACCGACAGCGACATCACCGCGCGCGCCGGGCGATCGATCGCGGACATCTTCATCGAGGACGGCGAGCCGCCGTTCCGAGAGCTGGAGCGGGTGGCCGTCCGGGACGCGCTGGCCGAGCACGACGGCGTGCTGGCTCTCGGTGGCGGTGCAGTGGCCGACGCCGGCACCCGAGCGCTGCTCCGCGGCCACCGAGTGGTGTTCCTTGACGTCGGGCTGTCCGATGCGGCCGCCCGGGTCGGGCTGAATCGGGACCGGCCGCTGCTGCTCGGCAACGTGCGGTCACAGCTGCGCACCTTGCTGGACGAACGCCGGCCGTACTACCTCGAGGTCGCCACCGCGACCGTTCCGACCGACGGCTTGACCGCGGAGCAGGTCGCCGACCGGATCGCGCTACTAGTGGCCGGCGATCGCGCATGACCGCGGCGCGAACCGAGCCGGTGCCCGGGTCGCGGCGGATCACCGTCGCGGGGTCGGATCGATACGACATCGTGGTGGGCACCGGACTGCTCGGCGAGCTGCCCGGGCTGCTGCCGGCCGGGACGGTCCGGGTCGCGGTGCTGCATCCGCAGGTGCTGCGCGGCACCGCCGAGCGGGTGGAGCAGGACCTGGCCGATCGCGGCTATCAGGTGCACCTGATCGATCTGCCAGACGGCGAACCCGCCAAAGAGCTACCGGTAGCCAGCCGGTGCTGGTCGGTGCTCGGCCGACACGGTTTCACCCGGACCGACGCGCTGGTAGCCATCGGCGGCGGCGCGACTACTGACCTGGCCGGATTCGTCGCGGCTACCTGGCTGCGCGGCGTCTCGGTCGTGCACGTGCCTACCACGCTGCTCGGCATGGTCGACGCGGCGATCGGCGGCAAGACCGCGATCAACATCGCGGCGGGGAAGAACCTGGTCGGCGCGTTCCATCAGCCAACTGGGGTTCTCGTGGATCTGGCCCTGTTGGCGACGCTCCCGCGCGCCGACTATGCGGCGGGACTGGCCGAGATCATCAAGGCCGGGTTTATCGCCGATCCAGCGATTCTCGGTCTGGTCGAATCCGATCCGGCCGGAGCAACCGACCCGGCCGGCCCGCACACCCGCGAGCTCGTCGAGCGGTCGATCGCGGTCAAGGCGGCGGTCGTCGGCGCGGACCCGCACGAGCTCATCGGCGTGGGCGGAGCTGCCGAGGGGATCGGCCGGGAGATGCTCAACTACGGCCACACGCTCGGGCACGCGATCGAGAAGGTCGAGCGCTACCGGTTCCGGCACGGCGCCGCGGTGGCGATCGGCATGACGTTTGCCGCTGAGCTGGCCCGGCTCGCCGACCGACTGGACGACAAGACCGCGACCCGCCACCGCGCTCTGCTCAGCGCGGTCGGGCTACCGACTCGATACCGGGCGGACGCCTGGCCGGAGCTGCTGGACGCGATGCGGGTGGACAAGAAGACCCGTGGCGCGCGGCTGCGCTTCGTGGTACTCGACGGACCAGCCGCTCCGGCGATCATGGAGGCACCCGACCCGGCCCTGCTGACCGCGGCGTATGCGGAGGTGGCCAGCGATGGCTGAGGTCGCTGCGGCCGCCGGGCGCCAAGTGCTCGTGCTCAACGGTCCGAATCTGGGCCGCCTCGGCGCTCGAGAGCCCGACGTGTACGGGCACATCACCCACGACAAACTGGCCGAGCTGTGCCGGTCCACCGGGGCGGAACTCGGATTCGCGGTCGAGGTACGGCAAACCGACGACGAGGCCGAGCTGGTCGGCTGGCTGCACGAGGCGGCCGACGCGGGCTGGCCGGTGGTGCTGAACCCGGCCGCGTTCACCCACTATTCGTACGCGTTGCGGGACGCGTGCGCGCAACTGCGCGGACCGTTGATCGAGGTCCACCTGTCCAACCCGGCTCGGCGGGAGACCTTCCGGCACACCTCGGTGATCGCCGCGGTCGCCACCGGCACGATTTCCGGGTTCGGCGTCGACTCGTACGTGCTGGCACTGCACGCCCTAGCCCGGCTGCCCTGACGTCATACCAGATATGAGATAGCATTCCCGGTATGACAGAACGACGGAGCCGATTTCCCGGGCTCGAGGACAGAGCCGCTCGCCGCCGGGCGCTGATCGGTGAACTCGCCGAGGCCCGCCAGCGCCTCGGCCTGACCCAGACCGATGTCGCGGCCCGGATGGGCACATCGCAGTCTGCCGTAGCGCGGCTGGAGGCCGGCGAGCTCGACGTCCGGCTGTCCACGCTGGACCGGTACGCGGCCGCGGTCGGAGTAGCGGTGGACTGGGCGGTGCGCAGATGAGCCACGAGCCGTGGCGCCGGCCACCCACGGAGCCCCGCCCCGGCGAGCCGGGACTCCCTGAGCCTCGGGCGGCCGAGCCCACCGGGATGCCGCCCTGGCTGTCCGACAAGCTGTTCGACCGGCGGGTCGTGATGGTGGCCGGGTGGCTGGATGCCGAGCGGGCCAGCCGCGCGGGCGGCGAGTTGATGCTGCACGACGCCGACTCCGACGATCCCGTAGAGCTATACCTCACCGACCTCGATGCCGACCTGGATGCGGCAATCACGCTGCTGGACGTCGTCGAGCTGATGGGAGTGCCGGTCCAGGTCAGCGTGGCCGGCCGGCTACGCGGTCCGGCGGTTGCGCTGCTGGCCGCCGGTGACCAACGCGTCATGCGCCCGCACTCGACCGTGGAGCTGTGCGAGCCGCGGCTTGCGGTGGCCGCGGGCCGAGCGAGCGAGCTGGCGGCCCAGGCCGCCGACTACGCGCGGCGGTTGCGGCGGATCCAGGAACGCATCGCCAGCACCTGCGGCCGGCCGGTCGACGAGATCGCGGCCGACATGCGAACCGGCCGCTTCCTCGATGCGGAAGCGGCCGCCGGTTACGGCCTCACTAGCTGATCCCGGCCCCGGCGCCGAGCGAACCCGGGGTGCGGCGATCACGAGCCGGTTGGCCGGCCGCGACGGCGTATTCGGCCGGACCGGCCCGGATCGCCGCGTACCCGGGAGCGGGGGAGGAGCTCCCAGGCTTTGCCCCGCTGGCCGGCGGTATACCGGCAGCTATCAGGTTGGACGCATCTCGGGCCCGTCCAGTTGCATGCGCCGGTGGCGGAATCCCGATCGAAGATCGCCGATTTCCGGCCGGCATCGGCCGGTAGGCTCCCGCCATGGCAGGCATCCACGCGGCGCGCCGAGAGCGGTTACGCGGCCTGCTTGCAGCGCACGATCTGGACGCTGCGCTGGTCACCCGGCTGGTTAACGTCCGGTATCTGACCGGAGTGGCCAGCACGAACGCCGCACTACTGGTCACCGGCAAGGGCGATGTGCTGGCCACCGACGGCCGCTACGCCGGCGCGGCCGCCGAACAGGCCGGCGACGTGGAGCTGCTGGTCGAGCGGCAGGTCGCTGCCGCACTGGCCGAGCGAGCCGCCAAGGACCGGGTGCGTCGACTCGGCTTCGAGTCGCACGAGGTGACCGTCGACCTGCACGAACAACTGGTGCACGCCGCCGAGGGCGTGGTCTGGACCACCGTCGGCTCGATCGTCGAGAGCCTGCGGGTAGTCAAGGACGACGAAGAGATCGCGCTACTCAGAGAGGCGTGCGCGATCAGCGACCGGGCGTTGACCGAGCTCACCGACGGGCTGGTGCTCGGCCGGACCGAGCGGCAGATCGCCCAGGAGCTGGAGCGCCGGATGATCGATCACGGCGCGGACGGGATCGCGTTCGAGACGATCGTGGCGTCCGGACCGAACTCGGCCAGCCCGCACCATGTGCCCGGCTCCCGACGGGTAGAGGCCGGCGACTTCCTGAAGATCGATTTTGGCGCGCTCTACCGCGGCTATCACGCGGACGAGACCCGGACGTTCGTGGTCGGCCGGGAGCCCGCGAACTGGCAGGTCGAAATCTACGACCTGGTGTTCGCCGCGCAGAAGGCCGGCCGCGAGGCGCTGGTTGCCGGTGCCGAGCTCCACGACGTGGACGCGGCGGCGCGCTCGGTCATCGAGGAAGCCGGATACGGCGGCCAGTTCCCGCACGGTCTGGGCCACGGCGTGGGTTTGGAGATCCACGAGGCGCCTCTGATCGGCTACGCCACGACGGGTAAACTGGCCGCTCGCACACCGGTCACCGTCGAGCCCGGCATCTACTTGCCCGGGCGGGGCGGGGTTCGCATCGAGGACACCCTCGTGGTCCCCGACGCGACCGACGGTCGCCCGGAACTGCTTACCATGACGACCAAAGAGCTGCTCGTCCTTGACTAGCCGGCCACGTCGGCCGGCTGCCTAGGCGTGCCGCTGACCCGAAGCTGGAGAGATCAACACACGTGGCCACTACCAACGACCTCAAAAACGGGCTGGTGCTCAACCTCGACGGCGCGCTCTGGACCGTGGTGGAGTTCCAGCACGTCAAGCCCGGTAAGGGCGGCGCCTTTGTGCGCACCAAGCTGAAGAACGTGCTCTCCGGTAAGGTCGTGGACCGGACCTTCAACGCTGGGGTCAAGGTCGACACGGCGAACGTCGACAAGCGGGATATGCAGTACCTGTACCGCGAGGGCAGCGACTTCGTGTTCATGGACATGCAGTCCTACGACCAGATCCACGTCTCGAACGCGGTCGTGGGCAGGGCGGCGGAGTACATGCTGGAGAACCAGGACGCGATCATCGCGTTGCACGACGGAGTGCCGCTCTACGTCGAGCTGCCCGCCGCGGTGGAGCTGACGATCTCCTACACCGAGCCCGGCCTGCAGGGCGACCGGTCTACCGGCGGGACCAAGCCGGCCACGCTGGAGACCGGCGCGGTCGTCGCCGTCCCGCTGTTCATCACTACAGGTGAGAAGGTCAAGGTAGACACCCGCTCGGGTGAATACCTCGGCCGCGTCACGAGCTGACCCGACCCGATGCCGGCCCGGTCGAAGGCCCGCAAGCGCGCGCTCGACATCCTCTACGAGTCCGACCTGCGCGGTCGGGACGCGTTAGAGACGCTGGCCGAGCGCGTGGCCGCGAGCGACCCGCCGGTGCCCGAGTACGCGGTGCAGCTGATCGAGGGGGTGAGCGCGCGGCGCACCCGCATCGATGACCTGCTCGCGTCGTACTCGATCGGCTGGACGATCGACCGGATGCCCACCGTCGACCGCAACATCCTCCGGCTGGGCACGTACGAACTGCTCTGGGCGACGGACGTACCGGACGCGGTCGCGGTATCCGAAGCGGTGGAGCTGGCCAGGCAGCTGTCCACCGACGACTCGCCAGGCTTCGTCAACGGACTGCTGGGCCGGCTGCTGGAGCTCAAGCCGACGCTGACCGTCTAAGCGACGGGATCAGCGGGACTCGATGTACTCGATCGCCCGCCGGGCGTCGGCGTCCAGGACCCCCCAGGAGATCAGGTCCTCGGTCAGGATGCCGGGGGCCATGTCGTAGATCACCGCGAGCGTGCGCAGGTCGTCCTGCCGGATCGACAGCACCTTGCCGTTGTAGTCGCCCCGCTGGCTCTGGATCGTGGCGGCGTAGCGCATCAGCGGCCCGGCCTTGTCGGTCGGCAGCTGGTTGAGCCGCTCCAGATTGATCACCAGCTTCGGCGGCGGCTCGGCGGCACCGCCGGGCATCCCGCCCGGTAGCAGCTCGGCGACCGGCACACCGTAGAAATCGGCGAGCTCGGCAAGCCGCTGAACGGTCACGGCCCGGTCGCCTCGCTCGTACGAGCCGACCACGACCGCCTTCCAGCGACCCTTCGACTTCTGCTCAACGCCGTGCAGGGAAAGTCCCTGTTGGGTGCGGATCGAGCGAAGGCGAGCACCTAGCTGCCTCGCGTACTCAGACGGCATCGGACTCCCAAACGTAAGTAGTGACGCAATGCAACCACCTGCCGTGGTTACGCTGGGTAACGCTACGGAGCGTGACAACGGCGCGTCAAGCCCCTGTTGCGAAATTGTCGTCCAACGCTCTGTTACTCTCAGTCCGGCAACCGTCCTTTAACGACCCGTCCAGTGAGGCGGAGAAGGAGGTCTTTTTCTATGCCCGCGTCCAGCCAGGAGCGGCTCCCCGCAGCCACTCCACCGACCGCGCCCGCCCGTCCGCCCGGCATCGTCGGCGGTTCCGAATCTGCGGATCCGCCGGTGGCTCGCGAGGTGCTCGAAGCCACCGACATCGTCCGGGCGCTGACCCGGATCGGCCACGAGATCGTAGAACGGAACAAGGGCGCGGCTGATCTAGTCCTGCTCGGAATCCCGACCCGCGGCGTTGCGCTGGCCCGCCGGCTGGCGGATGGCATCACCGCGATCGAGGGCACCCGGGTCAGGGCCGGCGCGCTCGACGTCACCATGTACCGCGACGATCTCCGGCTGCGCCCGGCGCGGTCGCTGCAGCACACCGAGGTACCGGCCGGCGGGATCGACGACAAGATCGTGGTGCTGGTCGACGACGTGCTGTTCTCCGGGCGCACTGTGCGGGCCGCGCTCGACGCGCTCAACGACTTGGGCCGGCCACGTGCCGTACAACTGGCGGTCCTGGTCGACCGCGGCCACCGCGAGCTGCCGATTCGCGCCGACTTCGTCGGCCGCAACCTGCCCACCTCGATGAGCGAGGCGGTCCGGGTGCTGCTGACGGAGGTCGACGGGACCGATGCCGTGCGGATCGAGCAAGCCCGGAAGGGGGGACCGGCCCGATGAAGCGTCATCTGCTCTCCGCCGCCGATCTGTCCAGAGACGACGCCCTGCTGGTGCTGGACACCGCGGACGAACTTGCTCAACTGGCCAACCGTCCGATCAAGAAACTGCCGACGCTGCGCGGCCGGACCGTGGTCAACCTGTTCTTCGAGGACTCGACCCGGACCCGGATCTCGTTCGAGGCGGCGGCCAAACGGCTGTCCGCCGACGTCATCAACTTCTCCGCCAAGGGATCGAGCGTGTCCAAGGGCGAATCGCTCAAGGACACCGCGCTCACCCTGGAGGCGATGGGCGCGGACGCGGTCGTGGTCCGGCACGGCAGCTCCGGCGCGCCGCACCGGCTCGCCTACTCCGGCTGGATTCGTGGCTCGGTGCTCAACGCGGGTGATGGCACCCACGAGCACCCGACCCAAGCACTGCTCGACGCGTTCACGATGCGCCGGCACCTGGGCGGTTCGGTCGACGGCCGGCGGATCACCATCGTCGGCGACGTGCTGCACAGTCGGGTGGCACGGTCTAACGTGCTGCTGCTGGCCACCCTCGGTGCCGAGGTCGCCCTGGTGGCGCCGCCGACGCTACTGCCGGTCGGGGTGCACGGCTGGCCGTGCTCCTACTCGTACGACCTCGACGCCGCGCTGCCCAA